>CAYXMX010000057.1:0-8607 GCA_964466265.1 uncultured bacterium
ATTAAACTAGTATTTTAATTTTCATTATTTGTACAAATAAAAAAAAGCCCCCTCTGCATAATGATGAGGAGGCTTTCCACTGAATTTTAACATATGTGAAATAGACTAGTCTATAATCTAAACGTTTTCAGGTACACTGCCATATCCCTGACATTTAACGTATAAAAGATAGGAACAAGGGTAACAAGGGCAATACAATTGAATAGAATCATTTTATGAATTAATTTGGGTAATATTCTATGTTTCATCATGCCATGAGATCATTGTAAGAATGGGTGAAAATACAAATTTATTTTTCAAGAAAATATTTTTTCATCTAATTGTGATGAATGCACTAATGGAATAATAATAACCAATATCATTATACCCATCGTCATCATTTTGTCATATTGTGATTTATTTGAATTCATATTAAAATGATAACGATCAATTGACATTCATCCAATCCAAGAATCAGTTTTATTTTGATGAGATGAATGGCTGGAACTGTATAATAAAATCAATCAGGTCTGGTTGTACTGCTCTATAGTTTTAGTTAATTCTGATTCAAATTCGGAAATATAAATGTTAATTGAAGGAATATTTTCTTCATGGGCAGCAATATTAATTTTATCACCGTAATCAGTGAAATTGTCAAAACCATATCCACCACCGGTTCCTTTCAAATTATGGCTGAATTTGCGGATTGCTATAAAATCCTTCTGGTCTATTTTGCTCTTAACTATTTCGAGTTCCTTTTGGAGGTATTCCAGGTATTTTATGATCAATTTTTGAAATTCAGGGTCATCAAATAATTCATTTTTCATATTCATATTTATAATTGTACGGTTAAAATTATTAGTAACAGCGAGCAAATTTACTTTTAGAATGTAGTATAAGTCCTTCTATTTTATTAATAGAATTATATGGATTGTGTATAAAGCCTGAATGCGACATTTATTTTTCTCGCAAAAAACAGGGAAAAATCCATTTTAAGGTTTAGAATTCAGACAACTATTTTACACGAATGGACAGAGGGAGAAAGATCGGTCTATATCCAACAATGAATGGCGAATTTTCTTTCTCAATTTGATTAGGTATTTTTAATATCCTATATATTATGCTACTGATAATTAATGTAAATTTTATGCAACAAAGTCAAGACAAAAAACAATATGGAATTTGTAACATAGCAGTTGAACTCTGTTAATATTTGATTTACTTATTTACTAATAAAACAAATTAGATACTGTGCAAGAATATATACCCGGAGTTATTCATGAAAATATCTAACCTGAATTTTCTGTTGATAATATTTCTTTATACTAATGTGATTCTGGCACAGCCGTCCAAATTACGAACATATGGTTACTTTGATTTAGAAGCTGCAATCAGTGATAAAGATGCAGATGGAAAAAGAGGATCATTCGATCAGCATCATTTTAACCTCATTTCAGTTTTTGCATTGGATCAGCATTTTTGGATATTTTCAGAAATCGAGTGGGAACATGGTCCGTCGATTGGAGAGGAACAAAGCTCAGGGAATGTTGTGTTGGAAAGATCATGGCTGGAATATAGAAAATCTGAATCATTGAAGATAAAATTCGGGAAATTTCTTTCACCTTTTGGTATTTATAATTTAAAACATGATGCAACTCCCACTTATCTATCAGTATTTCTTCCAAATTCAATTTATGGAAAACATAAAAACACTGTGGGAAATGACCAACGGTTATATGCAAAATTTGGTGGTGGAATTCAATTATTTGGAGCGATGTATATTAATAGTTGGGAAACAAATTACTATTTTTATTTCATTAATGGCAGAGGTCCTTCTCCTTATGAAAAAGACAATAATGCGGATAAGGGCATTGGGGGAAGGATTATAATCTCACCACCGATTAACTGCCTGATGATGGGAGGTTCCTATTATACTGATTTAAATGGGAATGCTGACAATACCAGGCAAACCACAACAGCATTTGATGTGACTTACGATCGATCTAACTTATTAATAGAAGCAGAATATTTTATTCCTCAGTTAGAAACTGTGGATGGAGATACGGTTCCCGCTGGAAAATTTAGAACAGGAAGGGGATATTATCTCCAAGTCGCCTATACATATCTTGACCGTATTTCTCCATTTGCAAGATATGGTTTCTATCAATCAGATTTAGATATAGCCGGAAATGACGAAAAACATTTTGTTACCGGATTGAATTACGCTTTCACTTCAAAAGTTTACCTGAAAAGTGAAATTCATTTTGTGAATATTGAAGGGTTGGAAAATGACAGATATAAAATGGCTGCCTTCTCCATGGTTGTGGCATTTTAGTCTGGCGATAATAAAATGAACCTCAACAAAACATACATTACGATAATACTTTTTATACTTTTTTTTGTCATTATAGAAAAGATAGAAGCTCAAATTGCTGTAGTTGTTAATAAGGATAATCCGGTAGAAAATTTGACAAGTGTTGAATTAAAGAGAATATATCTTGGAAGAATAACGACATTTATCAACGATGAACAAATTATGTTGGTTCAATATGAACCACTTTCAGAAAAATTCTATCATCTTTTATTACATAAAACACCGATGAAAGTTAGAAAGCATTGGATTAGTGTAGTTTTTTCAGGTGGTGATGGAACTCCTCCAAAAGAGAGTAAGACCGTAGAACAGGTTTTTAAGTTAATAAAAGAGAATCCTGGAGCAATTTCATTCTTAGATTTAAATGATGTCAGCAATGAAATGAAACTACTGACAATCGATAGAAAACAGCCACAGGATGATGAGTATTTTTTTAAATAAATATTCAGTAAACGTGGCTTTCGTTAATTAAATAATGTTAAAAGTATTTTCACAGCTTCCTATACGGGTTAAGCTCCTGAGCAGCTCAGCATTCACTTTAATATTAATTTCAATATTTATATTTACTTATTATCCAAATCAACAAAGACTGCAGGTTAAAAAAGCGCTGGAGAATAAAGTGATGAGCATGGCAGAAATGTTTGCTTTAAATACAGGTATTGCTTTGGGGTCAAATAATTTCTCAGCTATTTCTGAAGCGATGAATTGGGCCAAACGAGATTCAATCTTATCTTATATTTCCCTGATTGATTCAAGTGGCGAGGAATTCGCCGCTTATAATCCAGATAGTATTAAAATTAATTTTACTGATTTATTAAACCAGAGTGGAATTGTAGAAACAGCTGATATGTTGCAGGCAGTTGTACCAATACAATATCTTAATTCGAATTATGGTACATTGTTGCTTGGATATTCACTAGAAAAATTGAATCGTGATATTGCGAGAAATACAAAAACCACGCTATATATTAGTTTAGTAATCCTCATTATGGGAATTATGATTTCCCTGATCTTTAGCCATTTGTTGACCAAACCAATTATGAATCTTCGAGACGCTGCGGACGAGTTTGGGAAGGGGAATTATGATGTTGATATTAATGTCGATTCATTTGATGAGATTGGTGTATTGGGAAAAACATTTAAACAGATGGGCGAGAGTATTAAACAAACGATGGATGCACTACAAAAAAGTCAGAAAGAACTCAGCGATATCACTTCAACCATTGGAGAAGGAGTTTGTGTATTGGACAACCTTGGCATGTTGACATTTATAAATCCAGAAGGTGAAAGACTGCTGGGTTGGAAAGAGAGTGAGCTATTGGGGAAAAACTTGCATCATCTCATCCACTTTCAAAAAAATAGTGAAGAAGACATAAGCGGTAGAGATTGTTCATTTGCTCAAATAGTGAATCAACAGGTAAATAATCACGATGATTTGTTTATCACTAAGAACAAGGAAATTATTTCTGTCGCATATATATCGACTCTGATTAAAGAAAATAATGAAATTGCAGGATCTGTTGTGGCATTTCATGATATTAAGGAGCGGAAAAAATTTATTCAAACCATTACGGACTCCGAAGAGAAATACCGGTTACTATCCGAAGAGCTAACAGACACAAATAATATGAAAGAACTTCTTTTCGACATAATTACCCATGATCTAAAAAATCCAGCTGGCGTGATTAATGGATTTGCAGGGATTCTATTGGAAAAAGAGCCTGATGATCAGGTGGCTAAAGCAATCAATAGCAGCAGCACTACTTTGCTGAAAGTGATCGAAAATGCCACTGCTCTAGCGGGTGTTGCCATGGGAGAATCAATCAGTAAACAATCCATTAATATTCACCAAATGCTGTTGGATGTAAAATCTGGGTTTGATCAAATAGCCAAACATGCAAATGTCGTAATTGAATTTCAATCCCCGGGAGATGTTTATATAAATGCCAACCCTATACTAGCAGAAATATTTAAGAATTACTTAAGTAATGCTGTCAAATATGCGAAAGATGGCAAACGGATTAACATTGAACTCATCGAAAAAGACAATTCTGTTTTGGTTCAAGTTAAAGATTTCGGGACACAAATTCCGGAAGAAAGCAGGGAAGCAATATTTCTCCGTCAGGCTAGATTAAATAATGGAGAAGTGAAAGGGAGAGGATTAGGCCTTGCTATTGTAAAACGCATCGCTTCTGCTCATAGAGCTAAAGTTTGGGTAATACCTAATAAACCAACTGGAAATTGCTTTTCTTTCGAGATTCCCAAATAACATGAATTGACTTCAGCTTCGTATGGAAGCAATATTATGCCATAGGATCGATCCTTGAATTGATCACTGAAACATTTTGGATCATTAGTGGTTTATTAAAAAAACATTTTAAATTTAGTATATGATAGTCTGGTTTAAAGTAACTGCATAATGAATTTTCGATTAATCATACAGTCTATTAACAGAATTATCGGGCTCCTTGCAATTGCAATGATACCTCCCCTTATATTATCGTATACTTTTCATGAAAAGATACATTTTCATTTTATTATTCCCATTCTGATTTTGACAGTTATTAGTTTGCTATCCTTTTTTTTCAAACAAGATTTTAAGGAATTGAAATTCAAGGAAGCACTGGTGATTGTTTGTGGTGCTTGGGTTTGTTCTTCGATCTTTGGAGCATTGCCATTTGTTCTTGACCAAATACTCCCTTCTTTATCTGATGCTTTTTTTGAATCAATCTCTGGCTTTACCGCCACAGGGTCCACGGTACTGACCGATATTGAAGTTGTCCCTAAGAGCCTTTTATTTTGGCGTTCAGAAACCCATTGGTTAGGTGGAATGGGTATTGTGGTGTTAGGAATTGTTTTGTTTCCGTCTTTGAAAGGTAAAAGCGAATTATTCAGTTCTGAATCTCCAGTGTCTGTTTCAGATGATAAATTATTTCCGAGGATTGCTTCTGTTGCAAAGTCCTATTGGAGAATATATGTATTATTTACTCTCATTGAAGTTGTTTTACTGCTGCCGGTTATGAGCTGGTTTGATGCAATCACTCATTCTTTTGCAACGATAGCAGGGGGAGGGTTTTCAACAAGAAATGCCAGCATTTCTTATTTTAACAGTCTATATGTTGAAGTCGTTGTAATGATCTTTATGATTGCCGGGGCTACAAGTTTTATTCTCCATTACCATGCCCTCCGAGGTAGAATTAGATATCTGAGAAATTCATCATTTAAAATATTTTTGACTGTACTTTTCTCATCCAGTATTCTAATAGCCTTAAATCTATTCTTGATTAATCAGGAGGGTATTTCCTTTTTATCCTATTTTCGTCAATCCATATTTCAAGTTGTTTCAGTCATTACAACCACTGGATTTGCCACAGCTGATTTCAAATATTGGCCTGATTTTAGTATTTATTTATTGATTCTGCTAATGTTTGTGGGAGGTATGTCTGCTTCCACCAGTGGTTCAATCAAGGTGTGGAGATATGAAATCATTATTAAGGAAATGCGAATAAGACTTCATAATATTTTACACAGAAGAGCAATTCTGTTTTCAAGTCAGGATGGAAAGAAAATTGATCCGGGGAAAGTACTAAAAGTTCAGACATTTGTTGTAGCTTATATTTTTGCCTTTGGATTATCAGGCCTTTTATTAGTGTGGATGGGGTTTGGATCTTCAACTTCTTTTACAGCGGTTGCAGCGACATTGGGAAATGTAGGCCCCGGAATAGGTTCTGTAGGCCCTTTTGATAATTTCTCCCATTTTTCCGACCCGGCTAAATGGCTATTATCTTTTGATATGTTGTTGGGCAGGTTGGAAATATGGACGGTCTTATCTCTGTTTGTACCAGAGTTTTGGAGTGCTTTTTAACTGAACAATTAAGATAATTTACAGACGGATTCTACGTCTTTCTTCTTCCCAAAAATAATGAGTTGATCTTCCAACTCAATAATAGTACCCGGAGTTGGCATCAAATCCAATAATTGTTCATTATTAGGTTTTCTAATCAATAAAACATCCACATTGTACTTACTACGTAGTTTGAGTGATTTGAAAGACTGGTGGACAAATTCAGAAGGTGCATTGATTCTTGCCATCAGGAATCCGGGAATAACTTCTGTTTTTTCATGGAAATATTTATGGACATATTTCAAGGAAGAGGCAAGATATTCGGCACTCTGAGATTGAATCAACATCTCCTGGTATTCTCTGAGAATATCCGGACGCAAAACTTGACCTGTCAATATCCCCTGATCATCAACGACCGGTATGGCCATCATATCAGAATTCAACATGGTTTTTAATACTTCATGAACCGGGGAATTATCCTTTATAGTTTGAAAATGAGTATTATAGAAATCTTTGACCACTGCTTCTTTCGGAATCTCTTCCAAACGGTTTAAAAATCGTCTAACCATACCCTGGGTAATAATTCCTTTTAATTTTTTTTCAGAATCATTAATGTAATAAACATATTGATTACTGATGGACATCCTTTCCAGAAGTTCCTCTAGCGTGGCATCTTCATGGATTACTTCCAATAGATGTTGTTTCATTTTAACAACTTTTAATTTATCAAGAACATTAATGGCTGTGCCTCCATGAATATTTACACCACGCCTGATTAACTTCATCGTGTAAATATTTCCTTCAAGGTATCGTGTCGTAATAACAGTGGCAATAATACTGGTTACCATTAAGGGAAGGATTACCGTGTATTCAGAAGTCATTTCAAAGATAATCAGGATGGCAGTAATCGGAGCATGGGTGGATGCAGCTACCATCGCAGCCATCCCTACCAGAGCGTAAGCACCCGATGAACTTGTCAAACCTGGGAAAAAATAATGAAATATAAATCCTAGAGTTCCGCCCAGCATGGAACCCATAAAAAGTGCAGGAGCGAATATCCCACCGGATGCGCCTGACCCTAAGGAAATACTGGTGGCAAAAATTTTTCCAAATAATAATGCTCCCGCCAGAATAAAGGGCATATCACCTGAAAGAACTTTATCCATAGATTCATATCCAACACCCAACGTCTCTGGAATAATCAAAGCAAGGAGACCCAGAATGGCTCCCCCAAGGGCCGCTTTGACTCCAATGGACCATTTTAAATTGTCAAATAAATCTTCTGAAAAATATAAAAATTTGACAAATAGCCATCCAGCGAATCCTGTCACAACGCCTAGAATGATATAAAAAATAATTTCATAGGACGAATGAAGTGTATATACTGGTGGAATAAATGCAGGGAAATCTCCATAAATACTGCGTGAAATGACTGTTCCGAAAACAGAAGAAATAATAATTGGACCAATGGCTGCAACACTGAAGTCACCTAAAATCACTTCACTGGCAAAAATAGCACCTGCAATAGGCGCATTAAAAGTAGCTGCAATACCTGCGGCAGCACCGCATCCAATAAACGTCTTCATCCTGCGAGTGGATACCTGAAAAATCTGCCCCAATGTTGAACCAAAAGCAGATCCAATTTGAACAATCGGACCTTCCCTTCCAACAGATGCCCCGCTACCGATCGATAAAGCAGATGCAAAAGCTTTTACTAAAACCACCCTCATTCGAATAAAACCATTTTTTGTGGCCACTGCATCCATGACTTCTGGTACGCCATGACCTTTGGCTTCAGGGGCAAAGCGTTCTACAAACAGGGCAACAATGACACCTCCAAGGACTGGAATAATTATTTTTAAATAAAGTGGAGTCGTTTGGATAACATTAACAAAAGCACCCTCCCCCCATGAAATACTTCTGAAAAAGTCAATGATATATCTAAATCCGGCAGCTCCATAACCGGAGGCTATTCCAATAATAACAGCAATAATAATAACAAATAACTGATCGAATGATTTGATTTGAACCAGTGATCTCTGTATAAAGGAGGATAAAGCATTTTGCCATGCGATATATCGACGAAGACGTCTAATTCTTGTTCTGTTTGGAGAGTGTTTCAATCTTTATTCTATCCTTTTTGAACAAAGAATTTAATTAATTTTTCTGGATGCTTAAGGGATCATTTAGAAATTTCTAAATAGAAAAATAGATTAACAAAAAAACACCATTCTCTGAAAAAAGTTAAATTGTTTTTGCCCTTTTTATAAAGGATAGAAAAATTAATTATTGTCTATTCACTTTCATTTTGCTAGAGACACTGGAAAACAGAGCATCCTCAAAGTCTTCATTTGATTGATAACTCCACCCCATAACTGATTCCCATAATTTTCGCTCCTCCATACAAAAATAG
>CAYXMX010000058.1:0-8450 GCA_964466265.1 uncultured bacterium
TCATTAACCCAATGAGTAATAATACAAATATTGGGCTTATTATGTTTTTCATTTTCTACTCCGTTTTGTTAATTCAAAATTAAATCAATTGCTAACTAAAAGACTATCTGAAATTACACATATTATTTTATTTAAATAAAAGGATATTTTTATCCTATTTAAGAATTTCTGAATTATGATTACTATGAGAAATGTTAATACATTTAATTCTCTCATAATGAGCCACTCAAATTTCTTTCAAAATCAACTCTCCATAAATTTGCAAATTTTCCAACCCTATTTCAATTAATATTTTCAATTATTATTTGAAGATTAACTGTTCATATTGGTATTCGCAATTTTAATGGTAAGTAAAATAAAACATGTTAAAATACTAAATACTGTTTCTATTTTAAAATTTTTTTATCAAAAGGCCGGTTGTTATCAAAGACTAAACTTTGAATCTGAAAATGTCAACGATATTCATCATTCAATCCAACTATTTTTATACAAAAAATAATCTCTAATATGCCAATAAATTTTCCAATTGATAAACAGCCAATTCTACTCTCCTTTTTATTAAGTAGTCTTCAAATAACATCATCAATCAGTTACCCTGTTATCAGTTAATAAAATTGCTTGGATTTATTACAAATTCAGTAAATAATTAAACTTAATGAGGAGGATGTTTTCCTGTTCAGCTCTAAATAAATTTTTTAAATCATTTTTAAAACGAAAGTCACCATTATTAATAAAATCTGAAATACCTTGGGACCAAACTAAATATAGTGTTGATCCTGGATGATACTCCCAGCGCAATACAAGGTTTGAATTAAACTGCCGATAATTGAAATCCATATCAGGGATAAAATAGTTGATAATCCCATCTGATTCTTCATCAACTTCCCAACCTCTGGTTTCTTCATTAAAGGATATTTCATTACTTTTATATGCATAAAATCGTTTATGATAATCATCTCCTTGTGGATCAATCACCTTAATAAACTGGTTATATTTTCCTGCAGTCACAAATGGTGACCCATAGTACTGTAATGATAAATCTGGAGTTAATGTCCAATCCAATCGAAAGGTAGTTGATACGGTAGTTTGATCAAAATGAGCGAGTAAATATTCTTCTTTATTTAATTGGATATCATAAGAAGGACCATACCCAGACCAGTTTGCCCAAGTGTCAAATTGATGATTATAGCTCGTTGAAATTCCAATAGAAATATTTGTCGCAATAAGCCAATTAATATTTGTATTCACTCCTTCCCATTCTGAGCCTTCAACTGTTTTACCTTTATATCCATTTAAATTAACAGATAAATCTTTATTATAATCACTTCCTATTGAAAACCAACTTCCTATTCTTCCGTTTGTGGTTATTGCTGGCCCACCCCACAAAACTGAACTGTTCAAACCCGGTCCCTGAATGTTAACTCCAGCTCCTAAATTCCAATAGTTCATTAACATAAGGTTCATGTTTATATTTCCCCCAATCGGATGGGATTCATAACCAAAATTAGTTCCGTGCCATGTACTTAAATTCACTCGATGACTACGTATATATTTGCCTGGATCATTTTCCTGATGGCTTAACCATATAAATTGAACTTGATTATCTACATCGCGGTGGAAACCTAAATCATTTCCTTCAAATCCAGGTGAAAATACCCACTGTCCAAATCCCCAGCGCCAATCTCCATTTACTTTGAAGATTCCAACATTTTCTGTGAATCCAGTCAAATGGGTGGCAGATGAATCAACTCTAAATTGTGGAGTATCCGGCCGTTGAAAATAATGATTTGGACTTCTTTGTGTATTGATTATTGCTGTTACAGATCCAATAACATTAGTGATTGCCATTCCCCCTAACAACATATATGAATTATTTGCGAAAAGATGAGAGAAATCCAATCCTCCTGAATAGGCATCAGAATGCAACCAATTTAAGTGAGGACTATCAATTCTTCTATTCGTAGCAGTAAGAATTCCACCAATCGTTGTTTTTCCATCTCTAAAATCTTTCTGAACTCGATTAATAAAATAATTAGTTAATGGTTCTATAGTTTGTTGGAATTGTGGTCCATCTTCATACTTTATATTTGCTTTTTCTTCATTTGTTACTGCATCTAATAATCCAATAGACCAGCCATTACTCGTTTTACCACTCAACTTCGCTGCTCCTAATATTCTGGTTGAACCGGGTTCATCTACATATCCGTCTCCATATTTTCCCCAATTGGCACTGTAATGAGGCCGTCTGCCGATTCGACGTGTATAAAACAAGGAGTTTCTACTTTGATCACCATCTCCAATACCTAACGCATAGTTAAAAATATTACCACCTTCAACAAAAAATGGACGTCTCTCTTCGAAGTAGGTCTCAAATGCAGTTAAGTTTAGCTCTGCGGGGTCTGCCTCTACCTGTCCAAAATCTGGATTAATAGTGATATCTAGAGTTAAGTTATTTGTCACTCCAAACTTTACATCCAGACCGATAGATTTCATACGATTATAATTATTTGGATGCACTGGGTTTTTGTAAAGGTCTGAATGTTCGATTTGCCCTGTCACGTAAGGGATAATTTGAATTTGCTTTTGCTGTGGTATATTATCCTGAATTTTTACTTCACCAAAATGCCTGACAAAACCTTGATCATCTTTCGACCAATAGGTCCAGAAATCTTCTTCATTATTACTCACAATGTCCCTTTTTATTTGGAAACCCCATGATTGGGACTCCCCTTCTACAAATCGCAATTCCCGAAAAGGGATTTTAAATTCGGCCGACCATCCTCCAGTCATTAAGGATACCCCACCTTCCCAAACGGCATCCCAGTTACTGTCAGAGTTTTCGTCATCTGACCAACGGATATCTCTCTTTACACCTGCAGGGTTTAGACCAAATTCAAACGCAGTTCTGTTATCATTATAACTATCGATAAAAATATAAAGCCAATCACTGGGAGACCATTCATCTCTACGCGTTAAAATACCTTTTATCTTGCTCGGATCGTTACAATATGCCTTAATCCCAACGTAAAGATTGTCATGGTCGAAGCAAACAGAAAATTCAGTTTTTTCCGTTGGTACAGTATTTTCTAAGGGCTCTCGTTGAATAAAATCTTGTCTGAATCCGGCTATATTCCAAATAGCTTCATCAACGTTACCATCAATAACCATTTCCGTATTTCCTATAGAGTGTGATGCATATTCTTTTTCAGAAGAAAATATTTGCGTTGTAAAAAATAGTCCAATGAATAAAAACAACAAGTTTGGATATTTCATTTTCGTAAGTCCTTATTTACTTAATTATTTTTTATAATTATAAACTAATAAGTGATTTTGAACCAGGAGGTCAAACGACATTTTTGTTATAATAATGACTATGTTTGCTTTGATAAACTTTGGCAAATAAATAGTTGTATCCAGCTAATTTTCTTGTTTCTTCTTATTGGAGAGCTAGCATCCAAAATGGACTAAATGCAAGTGTCATAATAGATAAAAACCCGGCCCAATTATCTACAATTTTGGTTCGGTTAATGATCCTTCGTTTTTGATTTGAGTTTTTCATCAGTTTATTCCTTATATTAATAGTTAATAGTTTTGATCAACATTACACAACAATAATGCCATCAGATTCTGAATGATAATATCATCAATAATATTAGGAGATAGGGAGTATAATGTCATCAAACAAATTCAATATTTCTCATATATATTTTATATAGATATATCAATTTAATATTAGTTATTACTTGATTAGAATGAATGGACTTTATTAATTCAGTTAAAGTTAAATAGTTATTGAAGTGGCAAAATTGGCTCATTTTAAACTTCCACCGAATTTTCTGATAGATCCAGATCCACTCTTTTGAGATGAAATATTTTTTGGGTCTCCCCTGTACTCTACAGCACCACTACCACTAATGATTACATCAAACTCTTTCTCTACCCAAACAGTTGCTTTGCCAGAGCCGCTCACCGTTACTGACGTCACCTCACTTATAAGATTAATGCCATCATAAGATCCGGATCCACTAATGGAAATAGATTGATTATTTGTTTCTCCATTTAAATAACAATCACCTGAACCCGATATTTCAATATTCAAATCTCGAGTATGGATGGACTCTACGCTAATGCTTCCAGAACCACTAATTCGGTTTACTAATTTCTTAGACTCAATATTATCAGCCGTAATATTACCGGATCCGGATATAAACAACCCTTCGATGGAATTCACATTAATATAATAGGTAATACTATCCTTTATTCCAATCTTCTGCCATAGACCGGATTTAACTTTTAAATGAAGAGTATTGTTTCTGACTTTAGTCTCTATCAGATGCATCAAATCTTTATTAGCCTCTACAATAAGTGTTTCCGACCCATTTTGAGTAAGAATGACATTACCATATCCCTCCAAACTTATCCGATTAAACTCAGTTACTTTTCTTTCTTCCTTAACTATTACACTGGCGAATGCAATTGAATTAACCAATATGGGTATCATCAGAATTAATCCCCATAGTCTTAAATAGATTTTGTTCATGACAATCTTCCTAATATTATTAATACATCTATGACAGCCCCATGATGAAAATGGTTGTCAGTTAAATACAATTAAGAAGAGGATACTGGATCTTAAATGATATTACACTTATATACACAATTTATTATTTTCGTTTTATTATAAAAATCCTTTTCATTTATATTGATCTAAATCCTTTATCTTCTTTTATTTTGACATTTACGAATTTATTCATTAACATGGCAGACCAAATCAGGAGTTAAATATGGATAAAATAAACTTCCAAAAAGTGTTAACAGCCGGTTTAGCAGGAACATTAGCTATGTCCATTCTGATGCTGATTGCTCCCATGATGGGAATGCCCAAAATGGATATGGGCAAAATGCTGGGCACCATGAATCCCATGATGACTATGCCCTACTGGATGGGTTGGGTGTTTCATTTCATCATCGGTATTATCCTCACCTGGCTTTATGCATCCTTTCTCATTTCAAAATTACCTTCTGACAGCTGGAGTCGAGGTGCTATTTTCGGCATCATACTATTCTTGATCAAAGAAATTGCTATATCACCCATGATGGGAGTGGGCATTTTTGATGGCGGAAATATGATGATAATTATGGGGGCTCTTTTAGGGCATATAGTCTTTGGCGCTGTGATGGGAGTTGTATATGGTGATGGATAATCTGGAGGCGTTGTCGGTACTGTAGGTTTTACAAACTTTCCTGTTAATTGAACCGGAAATTAAACTCTATTTCAAGCCAGAAGTCACCTTTGATGCATCAGCTGCATCGATTATTTTTCAGTAAATATGGTTCGTTGTTAAAATGAACAAGGAAATTTCATCCTCTGATCATTCTATTAATCAATCTATTCTCCATTTAATGGTCGTTTTGGAGAAATACAATGTGACCTAATAAAATTAAGGTATCACATCCTATGGTAAGATATGATTAGTCTATCTTTCTTCCTCCTACTTCTATCATTGATAGAGGGGCAAACAGGATCACCAAATGAGACTGAAATACAAGGTCACACGCTATATACACTACTTCAACCAGGTGATATACCGGCCATTTTTTCTCCAGAATATTTATTAATTCCAGATGCGAATTCCTTCTACTATAATGATGAACCATTAATCGTTGTCAGATCCGGAAAAGAAGTCAAAGGATACAGCACCTGGCATCTAGACCAACATGAGGTAGTCAATGACTATATTGGAGGGAAGGCCATTGTTTCCACATGGTGACCTCTCTGTTTTACCGCCATCGTGTATGTCGCAGAAATTAATCACGTCCACTATACATTTGAAGCCTCAGGATCGTTGTGGCAGGATGCATTAGTCATTAGAGATTTGCAAACTGGTTCTTTATGGTCCCAAATCTCCGGGACATGTATTTCGGGTCCAATGGAGGGGACAACATTGGTTCAGTATCCACTTCACTATACTACCTATGGTGTGTTCAAAAAGTCCTTTCCGAAGGGACAATTACTGAAAAAAGAATTTAGAGGAAAAAAGGGATCATATTATGATTCTTATTTTTCCAACGTGAAAAAACTGGGCATTTTGGGACGAATAGATACTTTCACCCGGTTAGGAGCCAAAGAAACAGTGTACGGGATTCGGGTTAAACAACATGAAGTGGCTGTCTCTAAAATATTCCTGACAGAAAATCCACTTTATATTTATAATATTAGTGATCAAAACATTCTTATTTATTTTCAATCTTCCGGTGAAACAGTCATTGCATTCAAACTGCCATTTTCCAAGAAATTGTCTCAGGAAGAATTTCAGCTGGATGATCGCTCAATATTCCTTTCTAAAACAAATACCCGATGGAATATATTGACAGGACAAGTACTATCCGGACCGGGGAAGCCACTTCAGGAGGTTCCAGTTATTTCCGCTTTCTGGTTTGCCTGGGTCACTTTTTTCCCTGAAACCGACCTGATTCAGTAACCTATTTGATCTATTTCCTGTTAATTTCTTATTTAACGTAAACCATTTTGCCTGAAATCGTTGATGAATTCCGGCTGTTTAATTCAGAAACCCGATAGAGATACACCCCGCTGCTGAGGAATGACGGCATTTCCAACCGGACCCTGAAGACTTCCTTTCCATTGGGAGCCGATGACGAAATCTGGTAACAATGGCGGCCGGATAAATCATAAATATCAATGACTGCCACTCCTGCCCGAATCCCGGTGATGGAAAAAGTGACAGACCGATTAAAAGGATTGGGAAAAACGGACTGAATACTCAGTCTATCCGGGAGGATTGGCTTGACCGGATCGGTGGATACCACCGGATGGTTATTTTCATAATAGCTGAAGGATCCATCATAGGAACCAATGGTTAAATCCCGGTCGCCATCGCCATCCAAATCACCAAAGGCCGGCGTACTGTTCTGAGTGACGGCGATGTCTCCATCCAGGAGGGTGGTATTTTCTGTCCAGACGGGGTTCGCTGCTGTTCCCGTATTTTCGTAGAAATCCAGATTCCCGGAGATACCGCCCAGGACAAGATCCATGTCGCCATCCTGATCCAAATCGGCCAGGGCGGGAGATACATTTGCCGGACCGCTGACACCGTTGAAATATCCTTCGGACAAGACAAATTCCGGTTCATTGACCGTTCCCTGGTTCTCAAAATAATGCAAATTGCCGTCATCGCTGGCTACCACCAGATCCAGGTCACCGTCCCCATCCATATCGGCCAGTCGGGGAATCAGCCACCACCCGATATTCAAATCGGTCAGTTGGCTTGTATTGAGAAGAAACTGGGACCCGGTATTTTCATAATAGACCAGAACATTGGTTAAAAATCCCATGATCAGATCGGGAGATCCATTCTGGTCCAGGTCGCCCACGGCGACAGATGAATAAATCGATTCGCCTTCGATGGTATTGAAAACGGAATGGGCTTCTTCCCAGGCCGGGCCCGCCGGGGTCCCGATATTGCGAAAATATTTGATATTTCCAAGGTTAAATCCGGAGATCAGGTCCAGATCCCCATCCTGATCCCAATCATATAAACAGGGATTACTGGCTCCTCCCACATCCAAAATGCCACCGAAGGGGGCTGAATTCTCCGTCCAGACCGGAACGACCGATGTACCCGTATTGTTAAAGTATTGAATGGGACCGCCATAATGTCCATACACTATATCCAGAAGGCCGTCTCCATTCAAATCCTCCATCGTCGGTGTGGCAAAATAATGGTTCCCGGCCAGTTCAGAACAATAAGAGGGATCGTTGACCCAATTGGGTGTCTGGGGAGACCCGTCATTGCGAAAAAATAGTAAATTCAAATCATCATGACCCATAATAAGATCCCAATCTCCATCCCCATCCGGATCCACGAGTTCAGGATAGGCGAACAGCCCAACATCGATTCCGGTGGATATGGCGTTTTCTTCTAGAAATTCCGGCGATTCTTCAGTCCCGCTGTTAATAAAATATTTGATGGAACCATTTTCACTTAAGCCGATCAGGATATCCGTCATGCCATCGCCATTGATATCGGCGGCGGTGGGGGCCGGCTGGTGACCTGTATTCAACCCGGAGAATACCAGAGTATCCCTTTCAAAAACGGCAGTGGTTGAATCGCCCATATTCTTAAAGAAAGTTAGCCCATTGTATCCGGCAGCAATTAAATCATCATCCCCGTCCAGATCCAAATCAACCGGTATACATAAATCCCCTTCAAAAGCAGTAATATTGTGAGAAATAAATCCTGTTTCAGAAAAGACCGGATGATTGGCAGATCCGATATTTTCAAGTATAATGGGAGGAGAATCACTTCCACTGAGTACCAGGTCCGGATCGTTATCGTGATCCAGGTCTGCAAATCGTGGAGTCGAAAATGTCAGGGATGGTACACCGCTGGTATTATACACGGCGTTATTCTCAATCCAATCCTGGCCGT
>CAYXMX010000059.1:0-8285 GCA_964466265.1 uncultured bacterium
TTAAGACTTTTTCAATTTCATGGGCAGGAGTAACATACCGTCTTCAGGACATTTGACTGGTAATAATCCTGAAATAAATCGAATATTTTTATGGAGTGACGTAGATCGAGTCATAATGACAAATCAATTCCTAATACCGGTAAAAATGGAAAAATGGAAAAACTTTTTGATGAAGTAAAATCATCATTCCAAATGAGATATGCAACATTTTGACGGTTATATGTATTCACTGTTTCAATATAAACGACCAGTCCGTTTAATACGTCTGGATAATTTCTTGCTATGCGAATATCTAATCGGTGGTATGGAATATAACGTTTTGAATTTCTTTTACCGACTATAGGATAATATTTATCCAATGGTTTATAATAGATTCCACCGTAAGCCGGCGTATAGGGTAATCCCGTAGCATACCTATATTTGATACCGATCTTCCATTTTTCATTGGGTCTGTATTGTAATACACTGGTAAACATATGGGTACGATCATAATCGAAAAGATCTAATTTATCTTCCAGCCCTTCCATTCTTTTTGCCACAGAATATGTATATGAAAGCCAACCAATAAAAGAGTCGCCGGATTTTTTCTGGACGTATAATTCGTATCCTACAACATTGCCAATACCTTCATTTAGAAATTGTCCTGTTGAATCAAAAGACATCAAGTGGGAGAAATTCTTTTTATAAATTTCCATATTTCCGTAAATGTCTTCAGACAATTGCATATTCATGCCAACACCTACGGCCTTAGATATTCTCGATTCAAGTTCTATATTGCTTTTCAACTCATGCGCTGGTGGACTTTGAGAATAAATACCATAATTTCCGGACAATTGTACTTTGTCCGTCACTGTCATTACTAAATTCAATCTGGGAGAAATCACCAGCTCTGAACTTTGAATTACATAATCACTTCTGATACCATAATTCAAGGATAATCTGGGACGTACTTTCCATGTATCATCTACATATGCAGATAGTTTTGTAGTAGTCCCATTGGCCGTAAAATCTGTTGCTTCAAAATTATATGCCAGATCAATGGGTAAATCGATATCCACATCGCTCCGGTCTAGAACATACCAAAAGCCGGTATGCAATTCATGATTATTTTTTAGTAAAGTAAAATCATCTTTGATGGCGATTTCACTCCCTTGAGTATCTTCAAGACCCGAACCATCGGCGTGATTAGCCAGACTGTTCACATTGGACCAGTACACATTCAAGTCAGAAGAAAATGATTGGCTAATCAACGACCGAAGCCGCATTCCAATCGTCCAATTTTCACTCGACCATTTATGGACCCCTACCCAATGGGGTTCTACAAATTCACCGGATAATTTTTCTTGAGAATAAAGGACATTGATTGATAAACGGTGATTGTTAATTGTAATATCTGTTTTTGAATTAATATCATAGAAATATGGAATTAAATCATATTCAGTACCAAAACCGGTTCCACCCAAAAGAAGATCAAAATAACTTCGTCTTACAGAAAATATTGTTGATGCGGTCGAAGATAATGGGATTTCTATTAATCCTTTTATATCCGACATACTTAAAGAAAGGGTCCCACCTTTATGATCGCGATTGCCTTCCTTGTTATCAATCACCATCACTGCAGAAAGGCGATCGCCAAATCTTGCAGGGAAACCACTAGAATAAAAATCAACATTATCTACCATACTCGAATTGAATACAGTGTAAAATCCTCCACCGACAATATCAAAATGGAAAGGATTCCGAATGACCATACCATCATAAATAACCAAATTTTCATCCGCTCGGCCTCCTCGGACAAAGAGTTTTGAATCATCGCCACCGGAGGAGACACCCGGCAATGTTTGTAAAACCAGAAAAACATCTTGGGCAGCTCCCGGTGCTTCTTTAATCATCCGGGTCGTTAAATGTGCTGTCACTCCTTTAGGATCAAATTGCTCTTCTTTTGGACTAACCATGATGCCTGCCAACTCAATGACAGATGGTAATAACTCCAAAGTTAATTGAACTTTTTCATTATGATTGACCATCACAGAAGAAATGGTTTTTGTTTCATAGCCGATGAATGAGACGGTTACTTCATATTCTCCTGTCTCCAGGGGACCTATTACATAATTTCCGTGTTCATCAGCTATGTCACCCATTTCCAGCCGTGGTATCCATACTTGTGCTCCCGGAAGTGGTTTTCCATTACTTAATATTGATCCTTTAATGAAACTCACCGCGTCAATTTCCTGTCCCATGATTGGTAGAAACCAAAAAAGGACTGAAACAGCAATAACTATCCGTATTTGAACTAATGTGCTGCTAGGTATCACTTAATAAGATTTAATGATTATCATGGATTATACCACAATTTTTACTCCTTTGATTGAATTATTTTTCCAAACTGTTTCATGGTTTCTTCTGATTCAAAATAATGAACCACACCGCTGGGCAGGGCGCCTATTACAGCAGTGGCTTTATCAACTTCTTTTCCGGTAATTGGATCGATAGCGACTCTGATTGATGGATCTTCCAATAATTTGGACTGGCATCCACCGCAGCATCCATAATAGGTTTTTCCGTCCACCACTGCCGGCATGAGTTCTTTTGAGAAAAGACGGTTGGGCGCCATTCCCATACAGACATTAATTGCATTTACCTGTACGATGGATATGGGTTCTTTTGAAACATCTTGTTCACTCGTCATTTTTTGATCCTGTGCAAAAATGCCGGTAGGCATCAGCGCCAAGAACATGAATAACGTGAATAAACGTTTTATTGAATTCATTTTATTCTCCTTAAGTATTCTGATGATTCACTTCCATCAACCTATAGACAGTGAATGATCGTTTTGAGTTTTGTTTGTATTTCTTTTGCGATTTGACCTAAATCCGGATTATCAATGGCCTGCATTGATGCCAGAGGGTCCACGGCGGATACTTCCACGTGTCCGTCATCATATTCCTGTACAACAATATTGCACGGTAACATGGTTCCTATCTTTTCCTCTGCCACTAATGCTTTGTAAGCGTATGGTGGATTGCAAGCACCCAAAATTCTGTATTTTCTGAAATCGACATCCAGTTTTTTCTTTAAAGTTGCTTTCACATCGATTTCAGTTAGAATGCCAAACCCTTCATTTTTCAATTTATTGGTGACGTTAGCGATGGCTTCATCGAAGGTCGTCTCGACAATTTTACTGAAATGGTAACTCATCCTATTGCCTTATTCTTCGTCAGTCATTTCCGGGTGGTGGTCCTCATGATTTTCATGATTACTCATTTTTGACTCATTATCCAT
This sequence comes from uncultured bacterium, assembly GCA_964466265.1. Lineage (GTDB taxonomy): Bacteria > Fidelibacterota > Marinisomatia > Marinisomatales > TCS55 > JADFRD01. The sequence goes on from CAYXMX010000059.1 coordinate 3,283, forward strand.
CATCTTACCCATTCCGCCTTTCATCATTTTACACTGGCTTTCCTTCATACCATTCATTTTCCCTTTCATCATTTTTCCACATTTCCCGTCAGAAGAATTGTTTCCCATCATACGGTTGCACTGATCACCGTCCATATGTCCGGACATCATGCTATAATCACATCCACTTATTTTATGCATGCCGCCCATCATCATTTGGCCTGAAACCGGTTTGTTAAAATGACCGTCTTCCCAGTACCGCATGGTGTAATAGCTTGTACATAAAAGGGTGAGAAACGCTGAAACGATAATGAAATAACCAATAAAGGATCCTAAACCCTTCAGATTACCTATCTCTGCATTCCGTGTTTTCAATAGAATCCAAAAACCAAATCCTACTGCGATTAATTCTAACGCGAACGCTGTATCTGCTTGAAACATCATGTTAGTCCTCTTTCTTGTTTATTTTGTAAAAAATTTTGATAATATACCACTGTCAGCTTGGATACCATGATCTGACATATTCGACAACATCATTGTACCATTATGGTTCGCCGATTCCATACCTTCCATCAAACAAATAGTATACATCGATGAATCCATTAGCATTGAATCCGGATGAAAATTCATCATTGTGCTATCATGGTTCCAATGAAATGATCCCTCTAACCCGGGCATCATTCCCATACCCATTCCCATCGTGGGCATTTCATCCAAATCACCAAGGTGTAGTCCAAATCTCGATTCGCATGATTCAGTATCCATTGGATTCATAAATTTAATTTGAATTTCTGTGTTTTCATCAATGCGGGTTGATCCATTGACCGGATTGACAGATACAATGCGAGAAAGACTAAAATCTCCAGTTGTAAATTTGGAAATAATACCTTTCGCTGTTTCCATACCGTGGTCATTCATATTAGACATCATCATTCCATCACCCATCATATCTTCAGCCATCATACCTTCCTCCAAGCAAATGGAGTACATGGTTGAATCCATCAACATGGAGTCACTATGGAAGGTCATCATCGTATGATCATCATTCCAGGTAAATTCTCCTTCCATGCTTCCCATCATATTTGATGGAATACTCTCCAATACTCCCTGGAATAATCCAAAGCGTGATTCACAAGAAGAAGATTCCATTGATTCGTTAAACTCCACCTGGACTTTAACCGTTTTAAGCACATTTGTCTCTCCGTCTGCCGGTGTTATGGATAAAATCTCTACCGTGGACTGTTGATCTTTTTCACATCCAATCAATAGTAGAAGAGCGATGGATAACATAGTTAGTGTTCTTGTCTGTTTCATACAACTATCTCTTTTTATTTTATTGTTGTTTATTAATTGACTTTCTTTCTTTTTAATATTCTTCTTTTTAATTATTACTAATCAATCGATGTCCGCAATTATTACAATAACGATCCTTAGCATTACATATTTCATTGCACTTCATGCAGACATTTTCCTGACGATTCACCTGGAATTTTCCTTTTACTTCAGCATCGTTATTTGTTAATGATTCTATTTTCTTAAATAAATTGATTGTCTTTTGACGGTATGATGCATTCATTTGATTATAATCTTCAATAGAAAGTTTGCCAATATCATAATCAAATTCTAAATCTTTAATGGTTGAAAGCATATTATCCTTTGATTCCAACAAATCAAGGAGATCTCCGTCGTCGCTATAGGACTCTCCATCTAACTGATTTCTTCTTTGGGTTAGATATGGCCAAATAACATAGCTCAATGTCACACCAATGATCAAAATTGATAAAACGGTGCTCATTTACAATGTTTCCTACTTTTGTAAGAAGAATGGTTATTGGAATGGAGTCCTTTTAATTTGTACTTCATGTGCATTGATTTAATCCAACCCTTTGAGTTCTTCATTTAATTGTTGCTCATATCTCTTATCAATTCTAGATGGTATATCCTCTTCATAAAAAACAACGCTATTAGGTGAAACCACCGCCCATTTTCGCAGAAGGATTACGATTCCAAACCCAGCGAGAGAAAAGGCTACAAATGGGAATATCCAAGCAATCAGATTAAACCCCTTTTTTTCCGGTGCACTAAGAATCTGCTCACCATAGCGGTTAACAAATATGCTTAAGATTTCCTTTTCATTGTATCCTTTGGTAATCAATCCCATAGCCATTGAAGTCAAATTTTTCGCTGTATTACAGGTCATAGAACCTTCGCAAGCATCTACGGTCATGCTGCATTCACAAGAACAAATCAGGCTTTCCTTGATTGCACTCAACTTGACATCCGGATTCGCTTCTAAAACCAACGGTAGGATTAGACTTAATGATAGTGTCCAAAAAATATGAGTAATGTTCTTACGCATATTCGATTTCTTCCTCTCGCAAGGGAATATTATACTTTTCCACGTTTCTCATTTTCTTCTTCCGTCCGGGACCTGCAGCGATAAGAGTTCCTACTATCATAATCATTCCTCCTATCCAAATCCATGATACTAATGGATTTATTAAAACTTTAAAACTGGCTCGATCTTCCTCATTCGCGCCTACAAAAATAATATAAAGATCTTCCTTTAAGGTTTCTCGTATTGCAACTTCAGATACAGGGTCGTGGTTGGGAAAGTATTGTTTAGAAGGATACATTGACGGTAATGGATTCCCATCACTTTCCACTAAAATTTCCGCTGCTAGTACGTTTACATGATTTGTCGAACGATCTACTATACCGTTATATTTTAGGGTATAATTGGCTATTTGGATAGTATCTCCCGGGTCAAGGGTGGCTTCTTTTTCTTTTTGAAACACACTCGATCCGGTAATACCGACAAAGATTGAAATGACACCGATATGCACTATATAACCCCCGTAACGACGTTTATTGAGAACGACAAGTCTCCAAAGGGCGTTAAAATAATTTAATTTACTGATCCGTGCTCTGGCCTTGATACCTCGATAAAATTCCATCATGATGGTTACGAGTACAAATATTGATAACGAAAACGACATAATTGCATAAATGGAAGTCATACCTAAAATTGCCAGGATAATTCCAAACAATATGCCTATCGTGACAGGTATAATAAAACTGCGTTGTAGATTGCGTTTTGAAGCTTTGCGCCAGCCGATTAAAGGGCAAATTCCGGTAAGGGCCAATAGAATGAGAGCAAAGGGTACATTTACTTGATTATAAAATGGAGGTCCAACCGTGATCTTAATTCCCCGAAAGGCTTCTGATAATATCGGGAATAAAGTCCCCCATAGAATAGCAAATGCCACACTGATTAAAATCAAATTATTAAAGATAAAACTGGATTCACGTGATATTAACGCATCTAATTCATTCTCACTTTTAAGGAGCGGTAATCGACGAATCAGTAATCCAACTGAAAAAATGAGAATAAAGGCAAGAAAAATCAAAAATAACGGTCCTATGTTTGACACGCCAAATGAATGGACTGAACTAATGAGGCCGCTCCGGGTGATAAATGTGCCAAATATGGTTAACGAAAACGTGAGGATTATGAGCACAATATTCCATACTTTGAGCATATTGCGCTGTTCCTGAATCATAATAGAGTGCAGATAAGCAGTGGCGGTGAGCCATGGCATCAAAGAGGCGTTTTCTACAGGATCCCATGCCCAGTAGCCACCCCAACCAAGTTCTACATAAGCCCACTTAGCGCCCAACAAATTACCCAGCGTTAGGAATAACCAGGAGAATAATGTCCATCTTCTGGTAGTGCGAATCCATTGAGCATCGATTTTCTTAGAATAGAGGGCAGCAATGGCAAAAGCGAATGGAATTGTAAAACCAACGTAACCCAGGAATAAAGTGGGTGGATGCATTACCATACCTACATTTTGCAGCATCGGATTTAACCCTTTTCCATCGGACACAGTTTGGGACAGAAGTTCAAATGGATTTGTAGTAAAAACCATTAATCCAAAGAAAAAGCATGTGGTGATTAATAGAATACTCATGACATAGGAAATGATATCACGATTTTTATTCCGATTTTGTAAAATAACAATGACTGAAAATAAACTGAGCAACCAGCTCCAAAACAGCAGAGAACCTGATTGACCTGCCCAAATTGCGGATATTTTGTAAAATATGGGGAGCGTTCTATTGGAATAGGAAGCTACATATTTGATTGAATAATCATTGGAAATGAAAGCATATATTAACATTCCAATCAAGGCACTGGATAAAATGAATACAGACTTGACTATCCTTTCTGAACTCACTAACATTTGATTTTCTTTCAAACGACCGGACATAAATGCAGTCCATGCTCCAAACCCTGAAAGAATGAATGTAAAGAGTAATAAATAATTCGCTATACTATTCACCGGCTTCCCCTATTATTTCCAGTGTCTATATAAAATAACATTTGTTTTATCCTTTTTGATGCCCATAGGTCATTTTTACAATATCAGCGACGTCTTCAGGAGATAATCCATCTGATATACTCTTTTCAATGAACTGTTTCGTTTTCATTGCAATGGGACACGTACACTCTACCAAGCCCTTTTCACCGCACGATCCACATGAACAATTAAAATCCTTGGCGATTTTTACAGTTTCGTAAGAAAAACTATTCTCTACCGGTGTATTTATGGTTTTTTCCTGATTAATTGATTTCGTGGCCAAACCAATAACTATCCCCACAATCACTAGTCCTAACCATATAACGTACTTATTCATACTTTGGTTTGATTTCACTGGAGATTTTTTTGATGTTGGATTCATTTTTTAAGCCTCTCTGAGTTTCTTCTATATCTACTCTATTTTTAAATTATGATTTTAAAAGGATTCCTAATCTTCCATTAATGACGTTTTTCATAGACCATTATTCAAATTTATTGATTGTTAGTTTTGTAAAATCCCTACACTCTGTACCGCTTTAGTCCCTTCTTCACCTGATCGAATTTTAATTGCCCGGTCTATTTGACTCACGATAATCAACCCATCACCCCTTTCACCGGAATAAGCAGAGGATCGTATTACTTCCACGATTTTAGCAGAAT
>CAYXMX010000060.1:0-8273 GCA_964466265.1 uncultured bacterium
AAGCTAGAGAAATAAATACATATAACATATCCATTCTACCGGACCAGGATTGTTGTTCTTTGTTTGTACCAAAACATCCGGCAACCAAAGCAAGATTGAAAGAAGTCCTCATTCAAGAACAAAAATTAGAAGTGGCAAATTTAATACAATCGGCCATTGACAGACTGATAATTGAATCTTTTAACTGACATCACAATATCATGGGAATGAAGGTCTCGGTTTTTGGTGGTACAGGTTTCGTCGGTAAATATATTATTGACGAACTATTAAAAAAAGAATACGAACCTCACATCTTAGTCAGGCCCGGTAACATATTCCGTTTAGAATCTGAAAAATGCACTTTATATATCGGTGATATTGAAAATAATGTAGTTATTTCCAATATGCTTCAGAAAACGGAGGCTGTTATTTATAATATTGGTTTAATAAGGGAAAACATTTCAAAAGGAATGTCTTTTGAAAAACTACACTTTGAGGGAGTAAGAAGAACAGTGCGATTATCGGAAAAACTTGGGATTAAGAAATATATTCTCATGAGTGCGAATGGGGTACAATCAAATGGCACTCCTTATCAGAAATCGAAATATCTGGGTGAACAATTTTTGAAAAACTCCCAATTGAACTGGACCATTATTCGCCCATCCCTCATATTTGGAAATCCAAGAGGAAAAATGGAGTTTTGTTTGCAAATTAAAAAATCAATGATTAGTAAACCAATACCGGCTCCCCTATTTTATAACGGTTTGATTCCAATGGATGCAGGGCGATTTACATTTACACCCGTCCACGTCACAAACATCGCTCAGATGTTTGTCAAAGCATTGACCGCACGATCAATTAAAGGAAAAATATTAGAAATAGGGGGTGAAAAGGAAATATTGTGGAAACAATTATTAACCATTATCTCTACAGCATCTGGAAAGAAAAAATTGCTCATCCCGGTTCCGGTATTTCCTGTGAAGGTTATCGCTGGAATATTTGGACGTTTCCAATGGTTTCCTGTAACAATCGATCAATTAAATATGCTCCTAAAGGGAAACATTTGTTCAGCAAAGGCATTGAAAGATTTTGGAATAGAACCAATTCCGTTCAACGAAACGAATCTGAAATATTTAAATGAATGAAATAAACCAATCTATGATTAACTTTCATAAAGAATAATATGATGTTAAAGTTTCTAACGATAAGCATACTCATGATGGGATTCCTCTGGAGTAACTCCACGCCTTTAAACGTCGGCGACAAAGCACCGGATTTTACACTACCGGACGAGCTGGGACAGATGCATACACTCTCCCAGTATTTAGGACAAAAAGTGGTTGTGTATTTTTACCCGAAAGATGATACACCCGGTTGCACAAAAGAAGCCTGTGGAATCAGAGATTCCTTTGACCAGTTTGAAAAAAATAATATTATGGTTTTTGGCATCAGTTATGACAGTAAAGAAAGTCATATAAAATTTAAACAAAAACACAATATTCCTTTCCACCTGTTGACCGACGGAAACAAATCGGTATCAAAAGCGTATGGCGCAGATGGAATGTTTTTCCCCAGTAGAAAGACATATTTAATTGATGAAGATGGAATTCTACTAAAAATATATAATCAGGTAAATGTAATTAATCATGCAGAGGAAATTTTACGCATCTTTTATAAGGGCCCTTAAGCTTTCACTCCTTCTTTTCTCTTTCCTGACATTCGCTTCCGCCAAAACTTCCCGGTTAAGTGGTATTGTAACCGATGCCAAAACAGGTGAAACACTCATTGGTGCGAATGTTTTTTTTAGTGAAACAGGGAGAGGAATGGCCACCGACCGGAATGGATATTACATCATTGACAATATCCAGAAAGATTCACTCACCTTAATCGTTTCCTTTTTGGGATATGTTCAGTACAAGGAAACGATCAAGTTTACTGATAAATCTGTTCAGCGGATCAATATAAGTTTACAGCCGGAAGTACTCGAATTGGCTGAAGTGGATGTATCCGCAGAAAAAATTGTACGTCAATTCAATATTCAACCTGGAAAAGTCAACTTAACTACCCGTCAGATTAAAGCATTGCCTTCCATTTTGGAACCGGATATTTTTAGAACAATTCAGGCTTTGCCGGGTGTTTTAACTCCATCCGAATTTAGCACAGGACTGATTATTCGCGGTGGGAACACAGATCAAAACCTGATTCTTTTAGATGGAATAACCGTTTATAACCCATCACATCTCGGAGGTGTATTTTCCAATTTTATTGTGGATGCAGTCAAGGACGCAGAACTCATCAAAGGCGGTTATAATGCAGAATATGGGGGCCGATTATCTGCTGTTTTGAATGTGACAAGCCGGGAAGGCAACAGCAAAGAATTTGATGCAAAAATGAATATTTCTATTTTATCGGCCCAAACCACCCTGGAAGGACCCATCCCAAATGGAGCATGGCTGGTGTCCGGCAGAAGAACCTATTTTGATAAAGTCCTCGAACAAACTGATTTAAATGTTCCTCCCTATTATTTTTATGATCTCCAGGGTCATGTGTTTACAGATATTACATCTAAAGACAGAGTCAGTCTCAGTTTTTATAATGGGAAAGATGTATTTATTTTCGATGATTTGGGAATGGATACCTATTGGGGGAATGAAACTATCAGTAGTTCGTACAGAAGGATATTTAATGACCTGCTTGTTGGGAATTTTTTACTGGCAAGCAGTCGATTTTTTACCTTTTTTAATCTGGGAGGCGAATCAGGTATTTTTCAGGATAATACTATTCATGACTTGACAGCTTCTGCCAATCTTACCTATTTCCAGAATGATAAAAAGACATGGAAATTTGGCGGACATTGGAAAGAACTGGGATTTAACTATGATAATGGGTTTGCAGATTCTTCCGTTTTTGTGATAAAAAAATCACCAGTAGAAACAGCTGTATATGTAAAGTTGAAGTGGATTCCCATTAAACGGTTTGTAGTGGAACCCGGGTTTCGGATGAATGGATATAATGCACATCATGATAAATATTTTCCAGATTTGCGGCTGGGGTTAAAATACCTGTTAACGGAAAATCGGTATATCAATTTTGCCCTGGGGAATTATCATCAATTTATTATGACTGTTCAGGATGATTATAATCCGACGCTACTTGATTTTTGGATGGCGATTGATGAATCGGTAGAACCTGGGAAATCGACTCAGGTGGTTTTGGGCTATGAAGAGTATTTTGGAGAAAAATATAAGCTCCAAATAGAGACATATTATAAAGATTTAAAAAATATGCTCACTTTTGTGGATACACGTGCTTCGTCAGATGAAATAATTTCTGATGATAAATTATCAGATATGTTTGATGAAGCGAATGGCTATGCTTATGGTTTTGAAATATTTGCTCAAAAATTGGTGGGAAGGTTGAATGGATGGATTTCTTACACCTACTCCATTTCCAGAAAAATCATGGGAGGAGAAGAGTATTATACCAATTGGGATCGACGTCATGCTCTCACATTGATTGGTAGCTACCATATGAATAAAAAATGGCAATTAAACTGGCAGTGGTCATACCAATCCGGACAGGCGTTTACGCCAATTCTTGGATATTATATTGAAAACCTTGATTATTCAATAAATAATACTGTTGGTGGATTCAGTGCCATTCCAGGATCAAGAAATTCAGGCCGTTATCCCGAATTTCATCGATTGGATTTAGGAGCTGTTCGTCATTATCAATTTAAAAAAGTGAGCATTGATCTTTATTTACAAGTCATCAACAGCTATAACCGGCATAATATTTTTCGATATATTTATAGTGTTGGGAGTACCTATAATGGAATTGATGACGATAATGACTGGAATAAAAATAAAGACGATACAAACGGAAATGGTTACCCCGATCCTGGTGAGCCCCATGTAGATGAACCAGACGAGGGAAGAGTATCCCGGAAGGATATTTCCATTTTTCCGATTATACCTTCCATTGGAGTAAACATTGATTTTTAAAATGAATAAAGCGATCATCATTTTCTTATCCTTATTTTGTTTCTCATGCTCCTTCGATCAAAAGGTTGCGACTTATGAAGAAAAATTAGTGGTTTTTTGTAACCTGGGAGCCAATCTTCCCATGGGAGCTGTGGGAGATACTTGTTTTGTATCACTCTCGTCGGATATTGAAAGTCAGGTCTATATGAATGATTTATACGTTGAAAATGCGGAAGTAACCATTACCCGGAAAAGCACGGGAGAAGAATTCACTGCCTATGGGGTCCCGGGAAGAATTGGCCGGTATTTGACACGGGATTCCATTATTTATTTGCCGGAAGAAACATACAGGATCCAAGTCAACTATGGATCTTATGAAGTCAGTGCAGAAACGACCATTCCGGGTGGAATGGACTTTTACAGCCCGGAAAATGAAACTTATGTTTGTGATACTGAAGAAAAAATTGTCCCGACTGTCAATACAGAGAATTTTGAATTTGAATGGATCAGTTTTCTGGATCGTCCCGATACATTAATAGAACTGATCGATTTAAATTCTATTTCAAACGCTGTATATAAAAACGGAGGATGTTATACGGAAAGTTTCGCCTCTTTTCCCCTCTTTTTCCTGGATTTTGAAATGAGTGAAAATGCAGCAATCAAAATAACCACTATAGCCCTGGAAGCGACCGAGCGAGGACTGGAACCCTTCAACGATCTTAACGGGGATGGTGTATACACAAGTTCCGTAGATACCTACGTTGATTATAATAGAAATCAGATGAGGGATTCCACTTTTATAAACCTTATTTATGATACATCCTTGGTATACCAAATATGGAAAGAAGACTATTTAAGAAATGAGAATGGAGATCCTTTTCGAATAAATCCATTCACATGGCAAGCATCTACGCCGCCTATTCCCATGAGCTGGTTATTTTTCAATTATTATGGGTTGCACCTGGTTATTTTAGAGGCAACCGATGATGCATATTATCATTATTTTAGGGGAGATCCTATTGGTCAGAACCAATATCTTTTACCGGAGTCTAATATTGAAAATGGATATGGGTTATTTTCGTCTACAAATGCAAAGGCATTTATAGTGAATATTATTCATGAGGAGTAAAATCGAATAATTGCCTTCCTACTTTCCGCTGGTATTATCATCCGAATGATTTGGGATTTCCACCCGGATAGTCAGATTATTGGACAGTTGATTTGAACAAAGTTTCAATTTAGGATAAATTAGCACCATATATTTTCCCACCTTTATTTCCATATAAATAATGTCCTCATCTTTCGAAAACAACCATTTCTAAATACACAGAGGGTTGAATAGCATAGGTATATAGGTTATACATGTGTTATGTATAAACTGCGGCAGACAAAGAAATTGAGGAATGAATTTAAAAAGTTAGAAAAAAATCGTCAGAAACTTTAGAGAGGTTATCCATGTTAGCAGTCGGAAGGTGGAATCAAATTAATGTAGAAAAACTAATGGGTTCTGAAAATTCGTTTCGGATAAGAAGTGGGGATTACAAAATTTTATTTGAAAAAAGAAAAACGGGATTAGTAATTGTGCGAATATCAGTCAAACACAGAAAGGAGATATATCGATGAGCATTCAAGTAATCAAGAAAAATCAAAAGGCAGATTATATCATCATTCCTTACGATGAATTTTTATCATATGCCGATAGAGATTTGATTGATAGTACCTATATTCAGGATGTGTTAAATACACTGGAAGATGGTGAAATAATTGATTTTAGTTTTGCTGATTTTGTGGATAATCCTGTTCTATTAAGGCGTCTGCATGCCGGTTTAACTCAAAAAGAACTGGCAGAAAAAATGGACGTCACTTAGGCGTATATCTCAAAACTGGAAAAATCCAAAAAAGTATCAGCGGCTTCATTAAAAAAATAAGTGTTTCTCTTTCATAACTTTTCAGGCAATCAATCCAGTCTTACCTCTCGCTATTATTATTTCAACTGTGGCTGGAAATGAAGATGGTTACTTTATTTTGATTTCAATCAATCATATCTGCTGCCCGTCTTGAAAGAGACAGAAACGTAGTTAATTTTCCTCCAAAAACATGCAGCAGTTTTGTTTCTCCGATTTGATGTAAATCAAGTTGATACTCTCTCGAGAGGTCGGTTGGTTTCTTCTTGTGGGAAATTAATGGTCTGATTCCAATAAATGTATATCGTACATCCGAAGCATGGATTTGATGATCCGGGTTTAAATAAGCATTAATATTTCGTATAATATATTTAACATCATCCGGATCGACAATAACATCGTCAGCCGAAATAAATTCTTCCCGTTCAGTTGTTCCGATGATAGTTTGGTTTTCTTCTGGCTCTGGGATGATGAAAAAAATCCGTTTTCCCTTAGTCTGCATGAATAAAAGATCGTTTGCCACTAGGCCGTGAACCACAATATGTATACCACTAATTTTTCTAATTTGGTAATTTGTCGGGAAATTAAACCGATGATTGACTTCATCAATCCAAGGGCCGGTGGAATTTACTAATACAGGTGATTGAAATTTTCCATAGCTTGAGGAGATGATAAAATTGGATTGATTGTGCGTAATTTCTTTTATAACAAGGTTCTCAATAATTTTGCAACCGCGAGTTTTAGCATCTTCAGACACTTGTTGTGTCAATTTTAAATCATTGGTTTTTGCGTCATAATATTTAAACACTGCCTTAAGATTTTCTTGCTTTAAACAAGGAGCATGGACCGAAAATTCTTTCAAAGGTACCATTCTGGACCGATGATCGGAATATTTATCAGATAATAAATCGTATAATTTTAATCCAGCCCAAATTGTCCATGCATTCCTTGGGCTGGATTTATATACTGGTAGATAAAAAGGTCGGAATTGAACTAGATCCGGATACAATTCAGTCAATTCTTTTCGATCCAAAAGAGCTTCCTTTACCAGGCTGAACTGAAATGATTCCAGGTATCGTAATCCGCCATGGATTAATCGGGAAGACTTAGAAGATGTTCCACTCCCAACCATGGATTTATCGAGAATGAGTATTTTTTTATTTCGCATCGAAAGTTCCCTACCGATGCCGCAACCATTAATTCCGGCGCCAAGAATGACAATATCAAAAAATTCATGTTGCATTTATAATGAGAGAATACCTACGCCATAGCCGTGAGCCAATAATCCTCCAAGAAATCCGGTAAAAATTACTATGCCTGATAATAAACCTAAAAATGCTAAAGCGATCCAATCAATTCTTTTGTCATCTTTATTACTTAGAAAAAAGTATATCCAGATCAATAATATCATCAGACTTCCCCAAGTAGTCAAATTGGCCATTATTTCATGAAGTTGGATGGTTTTGAGAATAGTTGTTTCGTAACCAGCTTTTCCCGCGAGAATAGCTTCTTTTTGACCCGTAATAGTGGCAAAAAAGCAGGTTAATACAGCGAAACCCAATAACCACATACTGGTCGTACGGAAAATCAACTCTACTTTCCAAAGATGCAATATCTGAAAAATAAATGCAAAAATGATGAGTGCAATTGGAAAATGTACCAAGACCGGGTGGAGGGATAAATCCATTTCTTAATTTAAGAAATTTTATACCAATGAATCACATATGAAACGAAATAAGATGTGATTGAAATTACATTTATTGAGATAAACCTATCGTAATTTGTACATTCTTATATTAAATAGGATAATTCCAAACGAAAATGAAAACAGTACATAAAGTGATTCTTATAATATTATCGATTCTAGTGGTCATAACCACCGGATGGATCTGGTATAATATAAACGACTATTATCTGCTGCCTATTAGCGAACGGCCCCATCATATCGCTCATAAAATGTGGAAACCCGGCGGAATGATTGGTCACGGACTTGGAATTGTGGGTGGCAGCATGATGTTAATTATGTTTGTTTATTCTATACGGAAGCGGATCAAATTTTTTCGGAAATGGGGAAAACTTCCTACTTGGCTGAATTATCATATTTTTCTGGGAATTACCGGCCCGGTTCTGGTCACATTACATACAGCTCTGAAATTTGGTGGCCTGGTATCTATTTCTTATTGGTCAATGGTCGCAGTGGCGTTAAGTGGATTTATTGGCAGATATATTTATGTAAAGATTCCTCGTAGAGTTAGTGGAAAAGAAGTAACCCGCGATGACTTTAAAAAACAATTAAAACAAAAAACGGAACAATTTAAAGAAGAATTCGGTTTATCAGATTCCACAGTGGAAAAAATCAGACATCTTTCCGGTGCTGATAAAATTCGGAAGAGAGGTTTATTGGGTA
>CAYXMX010000061.1:0-8086 GCA_964466265.1 uncultured bacterium
GAATGTAATCCAGACCTGCTTCTTCTAATATAACTTCAAAACTGTCGGGATCACCTACGCCGGATACCGCCACTACCGGTCCGAGGATCTCTCTCAAAGCTTTTTTACTACCATCCAAACAGTTCAAATAGGATTCAGGGAGGAGATCTACGCGAATAATAAAATCGCAATATTTTTCAATCATATTTACAAGATTTTTATCAGGTGGAGTCAGGTTGGTTTTAGTCAAGATCACCTGATCAGCGCGTCCTACATTTTTTATTGGCTCTCGGAGGAAACCGTATGGAAGAAGTTTTGGTTGGCGGTGCGAGCTATTAATCAGAACAATATCCACATCCCGGTAAACTCGTCGATGCTGAAAAGCATCATCCATGAGAATCATATCCGGGTTAAATCGACTGCAAATATATTGTCCGCCTCTGTACCTGTTTTCCTCCACGACAATGGGAATACCCATTAATTTTTTAGCCATCATATAGGGTTCGTCCCCACCTTGTTGCAAATTAGATTGAACTGTTTTCCCGTCACTGACCACTACGGTTCCGGAAGATTTACGTCTGTAACCCCTGCTTAATACTGCAATACTCAATCCCTCTGATTTTAATAGTTTTGCCAGATAAATTACGAAGGGCGTTTTACCGGTGCCTCCTACGGAAAGGTTACCGATACTGATGACTTTGCACGGAAGTTTCCGGGAAACAAAAAAACCAATATTGTAGAAAAAATTTCGCCAAAAAACCAATAAACGATAGAAAATTCCCAATGGCCAGAGCAGTAAACGGTATTTTTTAATAGATTCAGGATCAAACTGATGCACGTTTTTTAGCCTCCTCTTCTAATATATCCAACTGCTCTTTCAATTGTCGGGAACACTCTTCAAAATCATCCTCTTTGGAAAAAACCAGAGGTTCTCCTACCAGTAAATAAGTTCTGCCAAATGGTTTGGCGACGTAAAATGTATCCCAGTTGGTCGAAGACCAGTATTTGGATGAAAAACTTCCAGTGGGTAAAATGACCGCGCCTGTACGTATGGCCGCTTTAACAGTTCCGGGTTTCAATTCTTTAGCCGGGCCTTTGGGACCGTCGGGCGTTATAAAGACAAGGGCTCCATTTTTTTGAGATAATACATGAATAATTTGCTTGTAAGCTTCTCTCCCACCGTCAGAACTGGACCCTCGAATTGTTTTATATCCCAGTTTTATTGCAATCCTGGAAATGATTTCAGCATCTCCATGGTGTCCGGCCAATCCATAAGGTTGCTTATCGGATACATAAAGATATCCCGGCAATAAGTTACCGTGCCAAGTGGCAAAAAGAATCGACTTTCCTTCCTCTCGCAATCGTTCGATCTGACCATCGCCTTCAATCGTCCAACGATTCGTTCCATAGAAAAATTTCAGCAGCCAACGACCCAGCCAGACACCGACATAAAATAAAATAATTTTCTTTTTTACAAAAGTGTTCATTGAAACATTCTGTGTATAATCGCTTCAGCTGCTCGCTCATAAACTCCTGGTAATCCCAATGTTCGACGAACTTCTTCATAACCCAACAGCATTGCTTTTCTCTGAGGAGTTTGTTTCAGTAGTGGGGTAATTGCATCGGCTAAATGGGCTGGAGTCATGTCCTGCTGGAGAAACTCAGGGACGATTTGCCTTTCAGCAATAAGGTTAGTCATGGCAGCAAAAGGAGCATGAGATAAATTTTTCGCCAGAAACCAGGTCCCAACAGACATTTTATAACATACTACCGCTGGAATATCCTGAACAGCAGCCTGAAGTGTTGCCGTTCCAGACGAAGTAAGCACAGCTGTTCCATATTCCAGGCATAGACTGGTGTCATCAGTTTCCACTGTCCAGTTACTTGGTAATTCACCCAATTTAATTTGAGGAGCTTTCCCGATGATGACTTGAAAATGAATATCTTCTATGAGAGAAACCACCTCTTTAAACACAGGAAAATGACGATCGACTTCCTGCTGTCTGCTTCCAGGGAAAAGAACCAGAAGCGGTCGATTTTGATCCAGATTATGTTTGGAATAAAAAGTGACTTTATCCATAGTTGGTTTTTGAAATTCAGTGAACGGGTGACCCACAAAGCTGGCGCCAACGCCCCGCTGTTGAAACCAATCTTGTTCAAAGGGAAAAATACAAAGGGCCTGGTCTACACATTCCCGGATAGTGTTTACACGGCTTTCTTGCCATGCCCAGACTTGAGGCAAAATAAAATAGGTCATTGGAGCACCGATAGGGTGGATCTTTTTCGCCAGTCGAAGATTGAAGCCGGGATAATCGATTAAAATAAGTCGATGGGGTTTAAACTCCTGAATTTTTTCAAGAGTTCGATTCATGACTCTCATCATAAATGGTAAATGTTTAACTACTTCCGTAAATCCCATCATGGCCAGATCATTGATATGGTACAGAACCTCCATTCCAGTAGCGTCCATTTTATCTCCACCATGACCCATAAAGTGAGCAGATGGCAAATATTTCTTTAGGGCATCAATTAATTTTGCCCCGTGGAGATCCCCGGATTCTTCGCCGGCAACTAAAAATAATCGTGGAGACTCATTGATGCTCATGGTCTATGTTGGTTAGCCTGGGGAGTTCCGTTGTGTGAAAATAAACATACAAATATTGTGAAAATTCCCATCACTCATTACGATTTAAATTACGATCCAATAATTTTCAAATAAAAAGTTGACGGATTAAAATAAGAACAAAAATAAGAACCATGTTTTGAAGGGTACGCTTTTCTGTTTTCAACGTTTTCTTCCAGGACATGGGAGAACGATTGTCTTTAATTTTCCATGGAGAAAGCCTGGGAGCCAATTTAGGGACATTCTCTTTGTATAATACATAATCATTACCAAATAGTTCAAACAACGTTTCTTCTTCAAGGTCAACAATGAGTGAGTACTGGGTAATGAGAAATCCCCAGGTGACCGCCAGGATGATCCAGATTTGAGGAGCCCCTGCCACCAAAGCCACTCCTGTGAAGATTAAAAAATTCCCAGTATAAAGAGGATTCCGGACATGGGCAAAAGGACCGGAAGAACACAACGCTGGTGCCCCCACTTTTGTGGTGCGGGTAATTCCACCCGCATAACGAACAGCCCAGAATCGAATAGATTCTCCAAGCAAAAGGCATACAAGACCAATATAAATGTATGGCACGGTAGGTTGGGAAAAATAAATGATTATTAAAGCCAGCGGAATAGGCGTGTAGCTTCTGTTTTTGAAAAAGAAATTGCGTATATCCATTAGTGTATGTCTTCCAAAATTATATCATGAATTTTTATGGCCACATTAAGAGCTTCCCTGGCAGCGTAGCCGTCAACTATTGGCGTTTCATTTCCCTGAACAGATTCAATAAAATTGGAAAGCTCCATATTCAGGGCATCAAATTGAGTTACATCTGGTTGTTCATAAACAATCTTCCGACGGCTTCCATAGGTATCTAAGGGAGCAGACTGAATGGCATTATCATCATCTTCGTTGGCATCTATTACCCTATAAATTTCTGTGAGCCCCAGAAGAAAATCGATGGTGATGTACATGTTCTTTTGAAATACTTTTATTTTTCGAACCTTATCCCTGGCGATCCGGCTGGAAGTAATGCTGGCCACTGTTCCATTCTCAAATCGGATCCTTGCATTGGCAATATCAACGGAATCCGATAAGATAGACACGCCGCTGGCCTGGATGTTTTGTACCGGGGAGTCAGCCAGAGCTAAAATAATATCTATGTCATGAATCATAAGGTCTAATACAACGGGAACATCGGTTCCCCGAACCGAATAAGGTGCCAATCGTTGAACTTCAATATATTTGGGATTTAGATCAAAATTTTTCAGAGGCATTAAAGCCGGATTCAATCTTTCAATGTGGCCAACCTGGATCATCACATGATGTTGTTCAGCCAGTTTAAGTAAACGGTTTGCTTCCTCTACGGTTCGGGTGATGGGCTTTTCAATGAAAACGCTTTTACCAGCCAAGATGCATTTTTCAGCAACATGGGCATGGTGTCTTGTGGGGGTTACGATGGAGAGGACATCGCTGGCTGCAAGGATACCCGTCAAGGATGAAAAAGAATTTGTGCCATATTCATTGGCAACTGCTTTTCCCCGTTTGGCGTCAATATCGTATAAACCCATAAACTGACAACGGGAATTGTTTACCAGATGCTTTACATGATAACGGCCCAGGTGGCCGGCACCAATTACACCGATCTTGGGAAGATTATGATTCATATTCAGGCTGGGAAATTACATTATTCAAGTTACAAAATGATCTGAAGTTCGTTATAGAGCTCAAAAGCAGGGGGACAGGGAAAACACATTTTATTTTACCCGGGGTTACCATTTTGTAACTATATGGTCGTGACTAAATTACTTTAGTTTTCTTGGTTTTTTAATTTGTTTTGTTTTTGATCCCACCAATTGAACTGACACAATCCTTCCTGCACCACCTGCACGATTAGAAACAAATTCAAGGTTTAAAAGTCTACCGTTAATGATGATTATATAATTAGGAATATTAACATTACCTGATCCGGTACTTTTCCCCAGTAAACCAAAAACCGTTTTGGTATCCATACCCAAAAAATTGAAATACCTGAATAAGCTGGCAATCATTTTCCCCCGGCGGGTCGGATCGGCATTAAGCCAGCCGTCCGGTGTAAAAAAAACAATGTCATTATTAAAAATAGCTGAATAGTTATCTGATTTTAATCCGTGTAGCTCTTTATATCTTTTATCACAGCTTATGGAAAATAAGAGACAAATTAAAAAAATACTAATTTTATTCAAGTATAACTCCGGTGATTTGTCTTATTCTTCTGGTACGAAGGCATGGCTTTAAGAATTCCCATAGAAATCTCTTTTAATTTCTTGTAGTTGCCTATTTCAGTAATATCTCCTTTTTATTTAAAGAATGTGCCATGAATTTATCAACAAATGAGACTATAAAAATTCCAGTAACAATAAATATTTTCCAAAACAGAAATTGTTAATTAGTATAATGTACATAAGGACTTGAACTTGTTAATTGGCGCTGTAAAGATTATCGAATTAAGAGGAATAACCCTTCCTTGGGATTGACAAGAGTTGCGGTGTACCTTTCACTTGTTATTGATAAGGAGTCTGTATGATTAAGCAAAAAGGCGCTGTGGCCTTATGGGTCATTTTGGGTTTTGTTACTGCCCAGGGCATTCGCCCGGTGAACACTTTTTCCATTGTTGCACTGGATGAAAAAACGGGAGAATTAGGCGTGGCAGTCCAAAGTCATTGGTTTTCTGTTGGATCTCTGGTGCCCTGGGCCCAGGCCGGTGTTGGAGCAGTGGCGACTCAATCTTTTATTAAAGTAGAATATGGTCCAGAGGGCCTGAAACTTATGGCCGACGGAAAAAAAGCAAGCAATGCACTGACCGAACTATTGGCCAAAGATAGGGGGAAATCTGTCCGGCAAGTTGGGATGGTGGATATTCACGGCAATACCGCTGCACATACGGGAAGGGATTGTATTGCGTATGCAGGTCATATTATGGGAAAAAATTATACAGTACAGGCAAACTTAATGAAAAAAAACACTGTTCCGGGAGCAATGGCCAAAGCGTTTGAAAACACTCATGGTGATTTAGCCGACCGGATGTTGGCCTCCCTAGACGCAGCCCAAAAAGAAGGGGGCGATATCAGGGGAAAACAATCAGCGGCCATATTGATTGTCACGGGCGAACCTACGGGAATACCCTGGAAAGATGTGGTAATGGATTTGCGGGTAGAAGATCACCCTGAACCTATCAAAGAATTACGGAGGTTGATTCGCATCCACAGAGCTTATGAGCATGCCAACGCAGGTGATCTCTTTATGGAGGAGGGGAAAACCAAATTGGCTTTAATAGAATATCATTTAGCATCCGAATATTATCCAGAAAACCCCGAACTACCTTTTTGGACTGCAGTGACCCTAACAGGGGCAAATCGTATTGATGAAGCATTGCCGATTTTTAAAGGGGTATTTGCAAAAAACCCCGATCTAAAGGATTTGGTCCCGAGATTAGTTACAGCCAAGCTGTTTCCAGATGATAAAGAAATACTGGCTCGTGTGATGGAACAGTAATATATTTCCAGTGATGCCGCAAGTAAAATACACGATGATAATCTTTTTTCTCTTTCTGGTCAGTTGTGAACCTCTGGTAACGACTTTTGATAATATTGAAGACGCCGTTGAATATGAAGCAAAAGAGATTGGGATAGTACCTGATCCTGTTGGACAATTAAAAGTGATGACATGGAATATTCGTTTCAGCATTGGACGTTTACCCTTTTTTGGAGATTCCTGTGGTGATAGAACTATCTTTACTGAAGATGAAGTCATCACAACCCTTGAACGGATAGTTGCTAAAATCATCCAGGTAAATCCAGATATTATTCTTATGCAGGAAGTTGATCGAGAATCCAAACGCACAGCCTACGTTGATCAGGTGCAATGGATATTGGATCATACGGAAATGAATTATGCTGCCTATGCTTCCATGTGGAAAGCACAAACGATTCCCAGTGACGGTATTGGTCGTATGGATGTAGGAAATGTAGTCATGAGTAAATGGCCATTTAAATCCACCGAACGTATTCAGTTGCCTTTACGGACTGACCAGGATGCTCTGACAAAAATGTTTTATTTGAGAAGGAATATTTTAAAAACAAATATTGATTTGCCAACCGTTGGACACAATAACTTTTACGTGGTTAATATTCATGCCACTGCTTTTGCAACAGATGATACAAAACAAAAACATATTGATAAATTCTTAACTGTCCTTGATGATATCAGTGACAATAATCCTGTGGTGGCCGGAGGAGATTTAAATTCAATTCCACCTGGATCAGCTTTTGACTTTTGTCTGGCGGATTCCTGTGAAGGAGAATCCTTCCATACAGATACTGATGGAGGACCTCACAGGGAAGGCAGTTACTTTAATTTTTTTGAAAACGAACCTATTATTCTTCAACCACTGTACGATGCTTATAACACAGCCATACCGCTTGAAGAGGCAATCACAAGCTCCCATAGCACTCATAGCACATCGGGGGACAGACTTTGGAACCGCAAATTGGATTATATTTTTACCAATTTGGACATTATCCCCGGATCAGGAGTTACCCATCAAGAAACAATGGAAATATCGGACCATGCCCCTGTAACTGTATTCATCTCATTGGAATAATGAAAAAGTCTATTCTCATCATTATTCTGACTACACAAGTGTTTTCCCAGGGAGACTGGCTGTCGGGAACTGCCTATACTCTTTCCCAGGGGCGCTGGGAATACGGGCTGTTTCAACCAATACGGTGGGGACAATCTGAAGACCGCGAAATTTCTTTTTACAAGCTAACTGCCTTGTTGATGCCAGGGGTTAATGTCAAACAGCGTTGGTTGCAACGCTACCAATGGACTTTGTCGTCTACCCATTCTGTGTATTACCCAACACCTTTATTAAAAATTATAGCCAAAGAGGGAATTGGAGGAATGATTTCTCCCGAGTTTGATATTCCCAATATGGTTTCATTATGGAATATGGCCCTGGCCAGCAAGCGAGTAGACCCCAACCGAATACTCACATTGAAAGCTGGAGTCGCTTTTGGCTTCGGGGGTTTGGACTTACCAGAAGGATCCACCATTGACCTTCCACTGGTTTATCACCGTCTTGCCGTATATTATAATGGATGGCTCATGCGGTTCGGAGCGGATTTTAATATACGAATTAGCAAAAAGTGGGCTTATATGGTGGATGGTGATTTATTTTTAATCCCAGGAATGAAAGGTTCTCTTGCTTTGGAACACAAAGGGTTGCTGACTTGGGAAAAGAGCAACAATTTTCATTTAACATTGGGATATAAATTTATATATGGAGAATATCCTGACGGGTATCCCGATGACAAAACCACAAGGACTCATATATTACCCTTAATCGATTTTGTCTGGAGCAGAGAATAATCGATTGAAAAATGATATTTTTTATTTAAAATCCGACCGACCGGTCAGTCATATATGAAAGCAGAAATAAAATTTATGGATAAAAA
>CAYXMX010000062.1:0-8034 GCA_964466265.1 uncultured bacterium
GTATTTCCACCTGTTCTTGTCCACGTTACAGTCCCTGAAAAGGACGTTTCACTCACTTTATACCCTACCAAAGTATGGTTTACATATTCACCACTGTCCGGAGATAACAGTGTAAAGGTTGGATGTGTATTATCTACCCTCATCAAAGAACGATTAGTTGTATTGACATTGGTCAGAGAGTTACCAGCTAAATCTTCTGCAATAATGGATACGGTGGCTGGACCATCATTATCCGGGGGAATGGTTACTGTTTGTGTCCAAACAGTATCATTTAGATTTGTCATATCTAATGCAACAATATCATATCCATCTCCAGTATAATCAATTGACACATTAGGCTTAGGATTAATAGACATCGTTTCACTGAAAGTCGTCGTAACAGTCACACTATTATTTTCTTTTACCAATGAATCGCTATAAGTGATGACTGCAGTGGGAACGGTATTATCCACCACCAGTGTGTCCCCATTGGTTACATCACTAGAGCGTAAGGCATTTTGCGCCAAATCAATTGCTGTAATCGACACAGCAGCAATACCGTTATTTCCCTCTCCGGATGGAATTGTTGCCGGATAAGTCCAAATCTTAGAATTAGTTCCCATTGTCATGTTTGTGGCCAATACGTCATCACCCACTCCAGTATAATCTATGGCTATTTGAGGTGTGGAAATGACTCGCTCACCAAATGTGGCTGTAATGGTCACCACTGTATCTTTGCTGGCAATATATTTACTATAAGTCAAATCAACCGTCGGAGCGGTTGTATCATAAGTCACACTATCAACAATAGTAGTAACAGTATTTCCTGCTGAATCCTGTCCAAAAAAGGACATTTCATAAAGTGTGCCATCAACTAATTGCGGATCATTTGTCAAAAAGTTAAGCGAATGAATAGTTACATTCAACTCCGTTCCAACAAGTTCTGAAATAATTGCATTACCACTGGAAATCGGTGTCCAGGTTATTGTTGCTGAATCTAATCGTGTTGCTGGAGTTTCTTCGATAATATATTCTACTTGAGTATGATTTACAAAGCTGCCGGTGTCAGGAAACATACTAATAAAGTTAGGAGAAATGTTATCTAACCGCAAAATCTGTCTTCCGGTAATATTAGCATTGGTTTGTGAATTTCCGGCAATATCATCACCAATGAGACTGATGGTAGCTGGGCCATCATTGACGGGGGGAATAACAAGGTTGTATGTCCATGTGCTGTCACTACCAGACATACCGACAGTATCTTCAATGGCTCCACCTGCGAATGCTACATACACATCGGGGTTGTATACGGATTCGCTGAAATTAGCGATTATCTGAATGGTTTCCCCTGCCTTGGCCAAGGAATCGGGACTAAGAGAAATAAATGCCAGTGGAGCTTGGGTATCGATAACAACTCCTGCTCGATTAGCACTCTCCGTTACATTACCGGCTGTATCCTCCGTAGTAATAAAAAAACTGTAAGTATCGTCAATTAGTGGTGTCAAAGGGGTAAGCGAAATAGTCGTTTCACCTGATCCCACAGTGTCGACAACTACCTGAGTTGTATCTCCAGTAGTATTGATAGTAGATAAAGTCGTTATGGCTCCTGCTTCCAAGTTGTTGCTAGTAAACGTTGGTTGTGTTTCATTCGTATTATAATCTCCAGAACTCCAACCATGATCAGATGCAGGGGTAATAATCGGCGCGAGAGGAGTCGCCGGAGGTACATTATCAACAGTAAGTAGTGGAATCATTGCATCACTGGTATCGGAAATGTTACCGGCTGAATCGATAGCGACTAAAGAAACAGAATAAGGACCGCCAGTTATACCTAAAGTAGATAATGTATCTGTTAATGGTTGTGAAATAATCGCTGTTTCTTGTATTATATTATTCATTAGCAATCTTACTGAATCCTGATAAGTATTCGAAAGACCTGTAAGAATAAAATCTAATCTGCCTGAAGTATTATTAGTACTGGTAATATTATCAGTATCTGAAAAACCGTAATCAACTGAATTTAACAAATCGGGTGGGTTCGGTTTTGCCGGCGCTTGGGTATCAATACGTAATGTTATTGTTGCATTGCTGGCGACAGACATATTTCCAGCTTTATCTCGAACGAAAACTTTGACCGATAATCCATTTGGGTTATGGGTTAAGGTTGAAGATGTTAATGTACGCTTAGAATTATTTTCAATCGGAATTCGGGCCGTTGTATCTGTACCGATTACTAAATATACAGTATCTGGATATACGTCGGTACCAATCAGATTATCAATATCAAATTTGGGTGTAGTTACATTAGTTAAATTATCATCCGTAAGAATCCCTGCATCCGAATTAGTTTGTAAATCAATAGTAATACCACTCACATCCGGAATTGTTTTATCAAGTGTTATCTCTAAGGATGAACTGGCAGCAACATCAGAAGTATTTCCGGCAGGATCCATTACATATGCCTTTATCGTTATTACCCCTTCATCATAAGAAACAGGAAAAGCAGTCAAATCAATTGTTGTTATATTAACAGTTGTATCGGAAGATAAATTTCTACCAACTGTATCCGTACTGACTCCTTGAGTTGTGACAACAAATACAGAATCTCCTGAACTGACATTTGAGATTGTAAACCTTGGGGTAACATCACTTGTTAAATTGTCTGAGTTTGATGTTCCTGTATCACTGGAATTTTTTAAATCAATTCCAGTTGGTGGATCGGGGTCTGTCAAATCAATTGTTATTGATAATGCATCACTAGTATCCGAAACATTGCCTGCAGAGTCAATCGCAACAAGAGTAATATTAAATGTTCCGCCTGTTAAAGCACTACCTAACTGAAATGTATCTCGGGTTGTCTGGGTCATTACAACAGCATTGCTATAGCCTCTATCAACAAGGATTCGAAGGGAGTCCAATTTGCTTGATAGGCCTGTTAAATCAAAGGACGGTTGGGCGACATTTGTGTAGTTATCTGTTGATTCAAAACCGCTGTCATCAGAAGCTATCAAATCCGGCGTATTTGGTTTACCGGGTCTTGTTGTATCTATCCTAACTGTAACTGCATTACTTGCTAAAGATAAGTTACCTGCTTTATCCCTGGCTCTCGCAGTTACAGTATATGTAGCATTTGGTTGGTTTGATGACGTTAACGAAATTGAAGTTCCACTTGAGACTACATTACGCGAAACAATATTATTCCCAAAATACAAATATACAGAGTCAGTTGCCGTTAGACTGGATATATCAAATGTTGGATTATAGTCATTGGTCAAATTATCGGTACTCATAATACCCGAATCTGATCCGGACTGTAGTTCAGGAATAGCTGGTTTTGTAGGTTCTGAAGTATCAATAGTAAAATTTGACAATGTCCCGGAAACTGTACCGTCATTTCCCGCCAGATCTTTAGTCACTACAGTTACATTAAAGATACCTTCACTATTATCAGTAACTTGAATATTAATAGCCGTTGAATCTGTTGCTACAACTGCCGTGGCTACCGTGGTTCCATTAAATTTTAGAAAAACAGAATCGCCCTCTGTAAGGGTTGTCACACGAAAAACAATTGTGGAATCTCCTGTATAATTATCTGTATCGGAGAAACCAGTATCATCATTTGCATAAAGATCAGGTGTTCCTGGTTGTACGGTATTTACATTATCAATTGTCAAATTCGGAGATAAGGTTGCCGCAGTTGATTCATTCCCCGCTGGATCAAGTCGAACAGCCGTGACTGTATAAGATCCATCTATCTGTACATTATCAGGGCTAATCGTTATGGTTCCATCTCCCCCGGATTCTGTTCCTGAACCAATAACCGTATTGTTGAATTTCAATAAAACAGAATCGCCATCGGATACTCCGGCGATGTCAAATCTGGGTTGCTGTGTCTGGGTGTTATGGTCTGTATTACTCGAACCAGTATCATCGGCATTTTTAAGTGTGATTCCGGTTGGGGCGCTGGGTCCCTGGGTATCAAATGTAACTGTTAAAGTATCACTGTTGGGTGAATTGTTTCCTGATTCATCCTGCGTTTTGATAAAAACACTAATATCACCTTCATAATCACCTGCAGTAAACGATACTTCCATATCATTCAGTAGCGGACTGCCGGCTAAATCCCGGGCCATAATGGTAGAACCAAAATAAAGGTAAACAGAATCTCTTTGGGTTAAACCGGAAAGATCAAAGCGCACTGTCGTTTCCTTGGTATTATTATCAGTATTGGAATTACCAGAATCATATGCTGTCTGTAAATCAGGAACATCAGGTTTGGAAGGAGAAGTATTATCTATAGTAATATCCAATTTATCCGAATGGGGATTGGTATAATTCCCGGCATAATCTTTTCCAGCTACACGAACTTCATAGTCAACATTTGATTGTGCAGATGAAACGCTCATTACCATAGAAACCCCAGTTGAGACCTGTCTATCCAGAGTATCAGTGCCAAATAATAAATATACAGAATCTGTGTTTGAAGTATTGGTAATGGTGAAACGCGGTGTGGTATCATTGGTTTTACCATCAGAACTACTCCACCCTGAATCATCAACCAAAGTGATTCCTACATTGCTTCCGGTGCTAGAAGAATAATCCGGACCAGTCGCATCAACCGTAATGGATAATGCTGATGATTCTCCTGAAAGATTACCAAACTGATCTCGAACCTTTGCCGTGATAGAATACGTCGAATCAGAAATTGCATTCCAGCCAGAAATCGTTACATTTACATTAATAGGATCGTCATCATCTCGCGTTGAATCTGTTAAAACACCCGCCACGTAAATTAATGCATAAGATTGATCATCATACCAATATGATGGCGATGGGTAATTATTATTATCTGATTCCACATAAAAAGTAGGTGTATTATCTTTTGTTAAATTATCGGTATTTGACACACCCGAATCTGTTCCACTTGTAAGATCAGGAGCATGAGGAGTTACAGGAGCAACGGTATTATAAATTGAATCAAAATACATATTTCCAGACGGTGGGGGATAATATAATTCACTGCCATATTGATCAATTACAGCCATCCAAAAACGATAACGACCATCAGTACTATTCATATTTAATGCACTTGTTACTGGTCCAATTTCTTTACTCGTCACACCAGCATTTAACCTATCCATTTCGTAGTACACATTGCTTCTCCCACCGCCTCCATCCGGGTCGATGTCTGCATAGACTAACACTGAATCACCTGTATTAAAACTGCCGGCAATATCGAAAGATACTGAGGCAATATTTGTCATATTATCGCTGTAACTTTCTCCGGAATCAGTGGCATCAGTTAAACTAAAAGTCCATGTCGTACCGCGGTTATGGGGTCCATCCTCTTCATGAATTGTGTACCAGGTACCATCAAAAATATGCTCTTCCGGAGTGCCTAATCCATTGGCCAATTGATATGTAAGGATAACAAATTGAAAACTTTCACTATCTTGCCATTTTGAAGTTTTAGCTGTTTCAATATCATCTGCTTGTGCAGTACTACCAGACATACCTGCTGCCCCATCAACAGTTATACTATTTGTGGCATTCAATGTATTGGGGGCTTGCCAGGCATGACTTGGGTCTTCACTTGCTAATGGATAAAGGGTAGTATCACCAGCATCAGAATCCGATTTGAACATAATTCTGACAACATACCTATTTGCAGAAGATCCGCCTGGCTGTGGAAATGAAAGAGTGGCTCCGCTATTTGTATTATTCCATAAGCCTAAGTTTGAATAATCGTTTTGCCCACTAAAAGATATACTTGTAAAACCATTGGCTACATTCGTTTGACCAAAAAGCATTTGGACTTGCGATGTTGCAAATAGAGCGATTAGATAAATAATTTTATAATACTTATTCATTTCAGAGGTTGAAAAATATTAGAGATTAAATCCCAACATAATTAACCCATCAATCCAGCTAATGTAACCCATATCCAGTTTATTTGTATCTTTTACGCCAAAGGCACCGGTATACCGGATCCCCCCCCTCAACTCAAGGGTGTTTCCAATGGCAAATCCATAGGATGATTCTCCTGTCACACCCAGCGTACTTCCAACCAGCCCAGCTCCCACTTTTAGTTTACCGGGGCCAGCAGGAAAAGCCAGTAATCCCATGGCGGTTACGCCAGAAAATTTTCCGCCTACCGGTTTAAAATTTTCAAATCCGAAATTTCCGAACTCTGCTCCAAATCTGAATCGAACTCCGGCAAATTGCAGAAGAAGTGGAAATTCAATACTTAAACGAAAATTAACCTGAGGATTGTTATTGTAATTGGCAAGTCCATAGCTCACAAACCCAGGGGAAGCCCCTGATATATTCAATGAATAGCCTAACTGTTTGGCCACATCGGCTAATTCTATATCTGAAAGTTCTTCTTCTCCTCCATCATACTCATCATCATAATATTCATCATCTGCTCCATAATCAGACGTATCATCTTCATAATATTCATCATCTTCATAATAGTCAGTGGTATCTTCATCGTAATATTCGTCATCTTCGAAGTATCCAGATGTATCTTCATCAGCGTATTCATCATCTCCCCAGAAAACTTCCGTTGGATCCTGATAATCGCTCTGAGCATACAAAGGGGAATTGGGCATAAAAAATACCCATGAAATGATGACTATCCAGGTATAGCTGGATAAAAAATTAAATTCAGTTATTAGACTCTTTCGCATAGTTACCTCAATACGAATTGTTCATGAAGACGTACGTACCGGTAAAACCCCTTACCTCCGGGGACATTATTCGATGGCATAATATATAATTCACAGAGGATGTGAATCAACTTCATAATGATTATATATTTTTTTAACTATTTGTATACTTAATCGGCACTTGGGGGCTACAATCTATCCAATTTAAGACCGGGAATAGAGGTTAAAATAAAAGAGCCGTGAGCACTAGCCTTTCAAAGGTTTTCAACCTTTGAAAGATCGCCATTACACCATCTATAGGAGATGGATTTGGTTTCCCGCCTACCCAATCACTTTGGTAGACACAGACTTAAAATACAGGTTGGGTACGGCTATTAATTATTTTTAGCTCGGAGGAGGAATTTCGGAACAATGGAAATAGATTTTTTCCTACCTTCTACTTTGGAGTTTAGCTAACAACCGTAAGATTTCCAGATAAAGCCAAATCAAGGTGACCAATAATCCAAATGCACCATACCACTCCATATATTTCGGTGCACCCATATCAGCCCCTTCCTCAATAAAATCAAAATCGAGAACCAGGTTTAAAGCGGCAATCACGACAACCACCAGACTAAACATAATTCCAAAATTAGAGTTACTGTGTATAACGCCAATGGAAGATCCAAAAAATCCCATCACAAAATTGATTAAATATAGAATGGCGATTCCCCCGGTGGCGGCCACCACACCCAATTTAAAATTTTCAGTGGCTTTTATCAGCCCGGATTTATACGCTAAAAGCAAGGCACCCAGCGTCCCAAAG
This sequence comes from uncultured bacterium, assembly GCA_964466265.1. Classification (GTDB taxonomy): domain Bacteria; phylum Fidelibacterota; class Marinisomatia; order Marinisomatales; family TCS55; genus JADFRD01. The sequence continues at coordinate 7,456 of CAYXMX010000062.1, forward strand.
GTTAGAAATATCGCCTGAACCACAATACCAGGATACTGGAGTTCAAACATTCTGGAGATCGCTCCAAGAACCAATCCTTGAGCCAGAGCATATACCGGAACAGTGATGTATCCAACTTGTGGTTTAAAAATGGTTGCAATTGCCGCAACAATTCCGATGATAAATCCAAGAATGGCTAAACCATTTGACGCAGGATTTCCCCAAGTGACTGTGGCGGAGATCATGAGTAGTAATAATGAAAACCCAGTTTTGTTTACTGTTCCACTAATACTCATGGCCCCGGCTGCAGTGTCTGCCTGGGATAAATATTTTTTAAAAGTAGACGCCTGTAATGCAGGGTTTCCTGTCCTCATGGCTAGATGTCTATTCATTTTCATCAACCTCTTCGATTCTGATCCATGGTTTTCCACTGGATGTTTTTTCTTTTAACATTTTAATGACACTGGCAGCAGCGATTACTATCAGAGGGATCCATAATAAAATTCCAGTATTTTCCATGTTAATTTTTATCCATGTTTTTAAATGATGTATCACATTCCTTATGGTTTAGTATTTATTATGTTCCAAGGTTCTGTGTTT
>CAYXMX010000063.1:0-7945 GCA_964466265.1 uncultured bacterium
GCGCTTATCTCAATATATTAGAAACACGGACTTTCAAATCAGTAAACAAAATGATCCTCCTGGCGTAAATCCAATCAATCAAACAAGTATCAAAAAAAGGGCAGCCAAACAGCTGCCCTTTTTTATTGTACCATCATCCCCGATGATGGGGATAGTAATTACACTTTCATATTTTATGAAGATATCCATCGCACTTCCCTTTCTATCGTGACTTTCAAACATTTTTGCTGATATAGTGGTTTTTTTAAGGTGTATAGTGGTTTTCATAAGGCATCTATAATAATAAATGGTCATTAAAATCATGCCAGATAAAATAAGTAAATAAAACAAATGAAATCACGCAACCAAAGCCCGAATCAATCGAAAAATGTTCGTTCTGATATGGGAAAAAATATTCTCAATAGCAAAGACGATCCAAAAATAGAAAAAGCTAAAGCAGAATTGAAAATCTTAAAAAAGTTTATCAATAATCGAATGTCGGATTTCGGTAACGATGATAAACGTATTCAATAGTATAAGGAGAATCATTCATGATTAAACAAATAAAACAGCAAATGACCGGTACCTTCCTGTTATTAGGATTATTGCTTGCTCTACCAAGCAATGGCTACAGCCAGGTAGCACCGGGACAAATTATTACATCGAATTTAACCCTCATGGGTAATTTGGATGCCTCCACCTACAATGGAACGGCATTAAGAGTTGGGGCAAACAACATCACCATTGATGGCGCCGGATTCACCATCACCGTCAACGGTAATTACACCGCAATTGAATCATATAATTACAGCGGCATTACCATTAAAAATGTGACAGTTGTCAGTACGGTTGCAGGACAAGGAACTGGTGTCGTCTTAAGTAACTCAAATAATGATGTTATTCAGAACAATACTTTTGCTGGTCTAAACCAGGGTATGTACTTACAAGGGAACAATAACAACAATCTTGTTGACAGCAACAATTTCAGTGGTTGTGTCACCGGAATTAACAGTAAGTATAATTCCAATAGTTTACAGTGGATCATTACCAACAACACTCTCACCAATACGACCGGTTGGGCCATGAGTTTTCGTGGCACCCCGGCGGTGATTGATGGCAATGATTTCACCGGATCGGCTTACGGTTTGAATCTGGATGCGGCCAACTTCGCCGTAGGGAATGATTTTGTCATGACCTGGCAGGGTTCCGTAGGACCGAACAAGAACACCTTCGGCGGTCACACCAATGCGGTTCTTCAGTTTAACTATACCAACCGTGTGGACGTGAGTGGCTGGGATTTTACCACGCTTTATGCTACCGGGGTCAACCGTCTAGCCCTAAATGGACTAGTCCTTAACCAGGTTGGATATTCCCGCTTTGCCAATAACAATTTGAGTGGATTCAGTTCAGGGGTCTATATCAGCGGCCAGGGGACCGGGACCACGCTTGACAGCAACAATTTCAGTGGTTGTGTCACCGGAATTAACAGTAAGTATAATTCCAATAGTTTACAGTGGATCATTACCAACAACACTCTCACCAATACGACCGGTTGGGCCATGAGTTTTCGTGGCACCCCGGCGGTGATTGATGGCAATGATTTCACCGGATCGGCTTACGGTTTGAATCTGGATGCGGCCAACTTCGCCGTAGGGAATGATTTTGTCATGACCTGGCAGGGTTCCGTAGGACCGAACAAGAACACCTTCGGCGGTCACACCAATGCGGTTCTTCAGTTTAACTATACCAACCGTGTGGACGTGAGTGGCTGGGATTTTACCACGCTTTATGCTACCGGGGTCAACCGTCTAGCCCTAAATGGACTAGTCCTTAACCAGGTTGGATATTCCCGCTTTGCCAATAACAATTTGAGTGGCTTTGGCACAGGTATTTATACCCAGGGTACAAACTACTATAATGTCATTGACGGTAATGATCTAAGTGGCGGTGTAACGGGTATTGGATCAAACCCGCATAATTGTAATAATGTTCTGTGGACGATTATCAACAATAATATGACCGGAAACACCAACTGGGCCATATCCAGTTTCGGTGGGCCGGCGGAAATATCGTTCAATGACTTCACCGGATCGGCCAACGGAGTTGCTCTCCGTAGTGCCAACAACTTAACCTACGATGTCAGCACCAATATCTGGAATCTGGCTGATGCGGCCACGGCCTTCAGCATTGAATATTCCTCCAATACAACCATTAAAAACCTGAATATCGCAGGCAATGGCGGTACGGGTGTCTATACCGGTTGGAATACGTCCAATATTGTAATAGACAGTCTGGAAACCTGTGGTGATTTGGGTGTGAATTTGAATCGCGGAAACGGAAATATTGTTCGTAACAGCAGTTTTGCCAATGCCGGTACGGGTGTGTATGTGTTTTACGCCACCAATTCGCAAATTCTCAATAATTCATTTTATAATATTACCACTCAGGTTGCCGACGGCGGAACAGGCACGACGATCAGCGGATCGCAGACGGCGGCTTCCCCGACGTGGTGTCCTGCCCCACCAAATACAGCACCGGTCGCCAATGCTGGCGTGGATCAGACGGCTCTGGCCATCAACGGAAGCGCCAGCGTTACTCTGGACGGAAGTGCTTCCTATGACGCCGATGGTGATGTGCTGAGCTATACCTGGACCGGTCCGTTTGGAACCGCAACCGGTGCAACGCCCACGGTTTCCTTAGGCTGGGGCTATCATGAAATCGTGTTAACCGTTGATGATGGAATCGCCACTGCCGCGGATACCGTGAACATCTCGGCTCTGCATGACATTAATACCGCTCTTCTTACTAGAACATCCTGGGAAAAACATTCCGGCCTGGAGGAAGCCAATGGATATTCATACGGAGTTGTCCCCTTCAATTCCGCTGGACACCAGCACGGTTGGATAGGGGAATATTCAGTAGCGACCGTACCCGGTGCTTCTGACACCGGTTGGGGTCCCGCTCCCAATGGCCAGACCATCGGGTTCTACGGTGAAGGCGCACCCGGGACATCGCCATCCCTAATTGACGACGCGGGATACGGATGTCAGACAGCGGTTGACTTCACATATTTCCAGACTTTCGTGAATATCCCCGCCAACACGACGGTTACACAATTCACCATCGATTTCAACGGAATGGATGACGGGAGCCGGATCACGATCTACAATGCAAGTTATCCCGGCGGGATCGTTGATCCGGGTAGCTATGTCTATCTGGGTGGATCCGGAACGGCCGACCTTTCCGCTTACGTCACCGTGGGTGAGAATCGCATCGTGGTGACACAGGTGGATGACTGTCCCGGTGGCAACACCCTGGCCTTTGCCCAGGTCACTCTGAACGGTGCCTCCGTGAACTTCAATGTTGCTCCCACTGCCCAAGCCGGCGTAGACCAATCCTTTGACTGTGTCGTTGGAACGGTTAGCGCTACTTTAGACGGCTCCGGTTCATCCGATCCGGATGGCGATCCCCTCACCTATTCCTGGTCCGATGGTACCTCCGTCGTATCGACAGCTGCTTCTTTTACAACCGCATTAGGCGCGGGAACGCATACCTTTACCCTTACCGTGGATGATGGTAACGGCGGAACGGCCAGCGACGAAGTGATCGCCACAGTCAACGCCGATACGGAACCTCCAGTTCTGACCCTTATTGGCGACAATCCCCTTCAGACTATTTGTCATTATGGATACACCGATCCGGGTGTTACTGTAGAAGATAGTTGCGATATAAACCCAACGGTAGTGATGGACACATCATTCGTAGATACATTAACGGTAGGAACTTATACCGTGACCTACACAGCTACCGATGCCAGTGGGAACACATCTTCTATTGAAAGAACGGTAGAAGTGACCAACAATGCTCCGGTTGTAGATAATACCATCGGTGGTGTCACCCTTGAGTTTGGTGGACAATTAAGTACTACCGTTGATTTAACCACCGTTTTCAGCGATGCTGACGGTCATGCCCTCACTTTTAGTGTAACCAATTCAGATGCTGCTTTTGCCTCTTCTTCCATCACCGGGTCTGTTTTGACTCTGGATGCAGTGGATCTGGGATCATCTGATATTACGGTTACGGCTACCGATGTTTGTGGTGCCAGTGTGCATGATTTATTCACCATCACAGTCGATGTGGTAGAAGATCTGGCTCTTTCAGTTGTTTTTGCATCCAACAGTGCCCAGTTGAAAAAAGAAGTTGATGTGGCTTCTGGTAACATTCTGGTCAACAACGTTTTGGTCAGTAGTGATGATGAAGACAATGAAGATAATGAAGATGATGATGAGACGTTTGAACTCAAGATAGATAAGAAAGTAAACATTGCTTCAGGCTTTTCAGTAAAGGCTAACCGGATTCAGATTGAAAAGGACTCTGATGTCAACAGTGATGTTTATTACAACGAGCTGGATAATGACGGAGATATTAACGGTGCAGAATATTCTCCCTTAACTACCCCGCTGTTTGCTTCATTTCCTCCTTTCAAATCGGCACCTTACAGCAACCAGGATGTCACGGTAGATAAGAACCAGTCATTGAATCTTGTTCCCGGAGATTATGGGAAGATAGAAGTGAAAGATAATGGAATCCTGACCTTTGCAGCCGGTATCTATAATGTCAAATCCCTTAAACTGAAGAAGAAAGCCAAACTTCGGATGGACGGAAATGGAACCATTGAAGCGAGAGTAGATGAATCACTGGAGACCGGGAAGAAAGCCTATGTAGGCCCGGCCAATGGTTCTTTAATCCTTCCGTCAAATATTATCTTTTACATTGCCGGAAATGGTGATGATGATGACGATGATAGTGAAGTAAAACTTGGTAAAGAAAGTGCTGTGTTTGGGACTTTCTATGCACCGAACAGTCAGATAAAGGTAGAAGAAGAAGCCAGTGTCACCGGCGCCCTGTATGGGTTTGAAGTGAAGGTGGATAAAGAATCCAACCTGACTCTGAATAGTTTCTTTGATCTGTCAGGAAGCGGTAGTTTGGCCAAACAGTTGGCTTGGTTTTCAGAACCAGAGTTTGAAGCAGTTCCTACGGATTTTGCTTTGGATCAGAACTATCCCAATCCTTTCAATCCAACAACTATGATCAGCTATGCATTATCTGATGAAGGGTTTGTCAGTATCAAGGTGTATGATATCTTGGGCAGACAGGTGGCCTCATTGGTCAATCGGACCCAGGATGCAGGAAGGTATCAGGTAAGGTTTGATGCGAATCAATTAAGTGCCGGTGCTTATCTCTATGTATTGGAAACACCTACTTTCAGGTCGGTAAAGAAAATGATCTTCCTCAAATAAATCCAATCAATCAACAAGTGTCAAAAAAAGGGCAGCCAAACAGCTGCCCTTTTTTATTGAAATCATCCATCAGTCTTCGATGAATTCTATTCCATGTTCTTCAACCATTTGCATACCCAGAGAGTGAAAATAAGGAGGCTCCTAACACAAATCCTCATTGGCATTTCTATTATCAGCGGAGTAAGGCAATAATTGGAAATGATGATTTAGAAGATCATTCCTTTGTTTATTAATAAATAATTAAAAACCCAATATAATGTTAGAAACAAAATATCCAATACCTTTACATGATGCTTATTATTGGATGGATCAATACTAATATTTATTTTTCTACTTATATATTCACACTTTTTAGATTATGTTTGACCAGTTAAATTCACTCTTGCTCCTATTTGTTGATTTGGAGATTATCTAATTAAACCTGATTATTCTTTTATCTGACCGCAACGAGGGACGTTGAGATGATTATGAAAAAATATAATTTGACTTGAAGGAATCAAGTATATGAAAAAGTCTTGGATAGGTATAACTCTGGGGATGATTGCAGGTATATTAGATGTAATTCCAATGATCCTGCAGAAACTGACTTGGGATGCGAATTTGGGTGCTTTTTCAATGTGGATATTAAGTGGCTTCTTTATCTCTAATATCGAAATAAACCTTCATCCGGCACTGAAAGGAATATTCATCTCAATTTTATTACTGATTCCAAGTGCCTTTCTTATCGGGTGGAATGCCCCTCTCACATTGGTGCCAATTCTTGGGATTACTGTCGTACTAGGTGGATTCCTAGGGTACACGATTTCACTTGCAAACGAAAAATTAAATTCCATCTGACAGTTCCTTTCGTAGGATCACCATAAAACGAATGCACCGGAAAAACCCGTAGGTATTAAATAAGAAGGTAATAAAATCTATTATGGAAATATAGGCTTCATTAAATGACGAAGAAAAAACTGTCTATTTTTGAACAATATTTAACTGCCTGGGTGCTACTTTGCATCGTCGGGGGGATTGCTTTAGGTAAAGCAGCACCGGAAGTAGCAACTGCACTTAATGAATTATCAATTTATCAAGTGTCTATTCCCATTGCAGTTTGTTTGTTTTTAATGATGTATCCAATTATGGTAAAGATTGATTTTACTCAAGTCATTAAGTCAGCTAAAACACCAAAACCTGTATGTCTTACCCTGTTTATTAATTGGGCAATAAAACCATTTTCAATGTTTGCAATCTCCTATTTCTTTTTGGGGTATTTATTTAAGAACTTTCTACCAGGGACGGAAATTCTCACAAATGGTGAAGAGGTTGAATTATGGCGCAGTTATATTGCAGGTACGATATTACTGGGAATAGCACCGTGTACTGCAATGGTTTTACTCTGGGGAAATCTCTCAAAGGGCAATGATGGCTTGACGTTGGTAATGGTGGCAATTAATTCTTTATTAATGTTATTTCTTTATGGTCCCCTTGGCGGTCTTTTGCTAAATGTGAATTCTATGCCTATTCCTTGGCAAACCATGCTGTTTTCTGTCACTATTTATGTGGCATTACCTCTTATTGCAGGCTATTTATCCAGAAAGTGGATTATCCAATACAAAGGCATAGAATGGTTTAACAATCATTTTTTGCATTGGCTTACGCCTGTAAGTATCACTGCGCTACTTTTAACATTGGTACTGCTATTCTCTTTTAAGGGCGAAGTTATCATTAATAATCCGCTAACCATTTTGTGGATAGCTATTCCACTCTTTGTGCAAACCATTTTTATTTTTTCTCTTGGTTATTTTGTTTTGGCCAGATGGTTAAAACTTTCATATCATGATGCTGCACCTGCAGCTTTGATTGGAGCTTCTAATCATTTTGAAGTAGCTATAGCTACCGCGGTAATTCTTTTTGGCTTATCATCTGGAGCTGCATTGGCCACCGTGGTAGGCGTACTCATTGAAGTTCCTTTAATGCTTATGCTGGTTTCAATATGCAAACGTACTTGTCATCTATTTTATGAGTGTCATTTGGATTATCCTCAATGCAAAAGCACTCTTTTACCCCGTGAAGTGTAAAAGATACACTCCCAACATACCCCAATTGCATAACCGTAGAACGATCTCACTGGAATCCAGATCAAAATTTTCTATTACCATCGTTCTTAACTCATCGCTCATTCTTGGCCTTTTAGTCGCCGCCTGCTGTAAATATTACGAAAAGAACGGAGCGGGCAGGGAATCTGATTCAATCGATTAACGTTCGTCGGAGTAGTAGTAACATGTTATTAATCTTCCGGTAATGCTTCAAATTCTTTTCTTTTGTTTTCAAACCAATCATTCATTGCTCCAGGATTTTTCATCAGTTCTTGCATCTCATTCATCGCTTTAAGATGAGCTTCGTCATTGTTATTAAACATTTCCACACCATGTTGTTTGCTCATTTCTGAAATCTCTTCGAATGTGTCAGCATGAAATTCTTTTTCACACGCACCTCCGAGTTGGTTGCAATTCATTGTTTTCATATTATTTCTCCATTTCTAATTGATACACATAATATTTCACATCACCGATAGTATTAAAAAACAGAGCGAAGGACGAGCAGTGCTTTTTGCTATTCGAGTACGTATGGCCTTGCTATATTATGACGGACACCCCAAGAAGTCATAGATTGAGACAAGG
>CAYXMX010000064.1:0-7324 GCA_964466265.1 uncultured bacterium
TCAAAAATCAATTATACCTCGTCGGGGTCAACAAGTGCCGAAAAACTTCAGCTCAAGCGAAAACCCATTGATTTCACAGGGATAAACCTATTCATTATTTCCGGTGAGAACAAGAAAAAGATAGAGGAGAAAAGATATTTTATATCAAGCAACTTCGTATCTCTTTTTGACAAATTCCTCCGTGTTTTTACCGAAATATTTATTTCTGGAAATATCTTTGAAATAGACTCGATATGAATCATTTTCACCCAGGATTTTGGAAATTCGTTTATTCATTTTTTCTAGCTCACCCCCAGGAATATACACTTCAAACACACTTTTCTGAACCCGGTTACCCCAGCTGTTTAATTCCCGAATAACCTTTCTCCTGACGCTGTCGGCTTCGATATCATAAACAATGACATAATACATCAGGCTCTTATCCACGGTCTGAAAGTTTGTCGAGGGTCTAAACAATACTGCCTTAAGTTTCGAGCATCTCTCAAAATGAGTTCAAAATTTGATTTGCCACCCCCATTGACCCTTTGAATAGAATGGATTCTTCGACTATAATGTTTCATCAGTATTCCTATCATATTATTATCTAAAATTGCAGTACAATTATTTTTATAATATAATTCCTTAAAACAAGGGTCTTTTAACATCTTTAACATCACCCGATCCCCCACCTGAGCCCGAAACGGCTCCATAATGTCAGATGAAAGAGAAGCATGACCATACGCCGTAGAATGATAAAACCCTAGATACGGATCCAGACCTGTCGCTGTCAAAGCGGTAAATGATGTATAGTATAAGAGCGAATAAATGAAATCCAAACAGGAGTTCACAATATCGCCCTTTTTTCGTTTCAGTCTTTTCGAGAAGGGAATAAAAGAAGGCATTAATGAACGAAATTGAGCAAAATATTCTTTAGCTGCCAACCCTTCCACTCCGCATAATTCTTCCAGAGATCCGGCCTGTCTGGACCGATCTCTCAGCGAGCGAAGTTTTACTAGCTTGGCGCTCGATTGATGATTCATTTTTTCCGTTAGAAAGCGTTGACCGTTTTGAATTTTTGCATAGACCAGCATTTTGGAAAGCAGCAGTCTTGATTTTTGATTATTATTCAAGCCATATTGTTTCATTCTGGCTTTTACAGATAAAATTGATCGAAGAGGTTGAGCCATATATTTGAGTTTGCCTGTTTTATGAATAAATAAAACTGATCCACCATTCCCGGTGACAAAATTCATGACCGGTTCAGTCACATACACTCCCGTCATACAAATGAGCGTATCTACATGATTTGATGGATATGTATGGTACACTTCCTGATCACGCCCAAGAATAAGCCGTCCGTCTTTTAGTCGAACTTTTGTCCCTGGTTTGGAAACAATTATATCCATTTATATTTGACATCCTTTTTGAACTTGATTCATCAATGAATGAATGACCGGTAAATATGCATTTTTCATTGATGAATATTCTTTCTGTCCCGGTGTAAAGGTTCCATGAGCTAACCACGATTGGTGCCGGTTATCAGACAAAAGAATCAGTCTCTTTAATGATGAGAAAGAAATTAAATCCTGATTCATTATATGGATAATGAACAAAAAATCTGAAAAGCCCAGCGATGAAGGCAACTGATTTCTATTGGGATGAATCTCATTTCTAATCTGAAGAAATTCCTCTTTTATCCCATGATATATTCCACTATTCCAGTCTGTAAACTGCCCATATATTTGTAAAAACTGTTCAGAGGTTATTCCAAGTACTCTGTATAAAGAAACAATGGCTAACAGATATTCACCGATTTGTGCTAACTGTTCACTGATACCCAGAATTTGTTTCGGTGAAGGAGATTCTACTTGAAAAGTCGGTAACCCCATATTATTTCTTGAATGATCCATGGTTCAAACTACACTTTCCTTACCAAAATATATCAGAATACAACGTTGTGAAATCATTCCCTGTGTCAGTCTCGTTGTCTGCGGCCTGCCGATGGGCGCCTGTCGAATTGTTTATCCTATAGAGAGGCACAGGGACCTTAAATTATGTGACAGAATTTCCCAGGATCGCACCCGCTCACCCTTTCCTGATTATTCTCTTTGATTGATCAGCACACAATTGCTTTTTTCTTATTCGAAAATACAATTGTTTGAGTTTTGCTAAGAGTTGTATCAAAAGCAGACCGAACTTTCTTCCAGGATTCTGACCAAAGGGTTCCCAATGAAGGCAGAACATCCTCAATAAAAATATACCGCACATGACTTGCAAATCCTGCTGAAGTCTTAAGAAAATTGGTTTTTTCCATTTCTTTATTCCACCGACCGTAAGCTCTGCATCTGTTTGTGGTTGCTTTCCCCACAGCAGTGGTTAATATCCCTGCCCCCATGCCCTGAATCATGTCATCAGCTGTTCGATTCAAGATGGGAACATTGCGCATCAGGTTTTCAGTTAATCGTTCGGTAAAGTTCAAAATATTCACCGAAGTTACAATAACAAGCACTTCCTTTGCATATCGCGTTATATGTAATAGTCCCGGTTGATGGTTATAAAGTGTAACCAGTTCCAGAAACATTTGACCGTTTCGGGAAATGACCACAATAGAATCGAGTGATCGGAAGGGGCTTAACATGACGGCCGTCATTGTATCCCGGACTGTATTTCTAACAATTAATTCCGCTTTTTTATTCAAGATGTCGAGGGCCGGTTTGATGCATGTATTTTCCAACCATTCACACTTTTTGTCAATGATTCCATTGGGGATCAGCTCCAGTCTTTTTTGTAACTCCAGTTGATGATCAGAATCAAGAGCCGGGTTGTTCAGGAGTTCATTGGCATATTTTCGAAGATAAATAAGCCATGCTGTTTTGTATTTAGACCCATTCGGCCCCCCATAATCTTTCGGATCAGGTGATGCAATCGCCTTGGGAAATTGTCGAAACACACAATATATTCTAACCAATCCCCAGATGATGATACCAAATACAGTCGCAATAAATATTCCACCTGCAATAGGATGAAACCCATGTAAAGTCTCATAGGCTTGTAACAGTTCAATCAATACAAAAAACAGCAGGAAACACCCAACTGCAAAGCCGATTCGGTGGGCAAGTTTTAGTATTTGTTTGAAATGGGTGGCTAACATTAATGATTATATTTTTTTTTTAAATCATCAACAGAATAAACTTCCCGTTCTTTCAAGATGTTTGTATTCTTTATCTCACTTAATAAATTTCTAAAATTATTTGAGGTTTTTAATTCTTCAAATAACATCCTCGAACTATCAATCCAAGTTGCAATTCTTTTTTTATCACGAATATCTTCATCACGATCATTAATGAAAACTGGGTGGCCAACAGCATTTCGAACATCTCTTATTTTTTTCCATAAAGATGATAAGTTATCGAGTTGATTATCCCTGAGTAATTTGAATTTATTTAATATTTCTTTTGCGATTTTGTCTCGTCCGGTATAATCAGATATTTCAAAACCACCAATTTCTCCAATAAAAGTAACAAAAGCCTCTCGTAGAGTAATAACAGCCTGTGTCACCTGGTTATTATCATAATACCATTTTGCTATGGACATTTGTTTTTCATATTCACAGGCTTTATAATCAACTAAGTTTGTTAACTTTTTCAGTTCCGGAATAACCGTATTTAACGGACTTATGGCAGGCAAAGAATTTGAATCTATTTGTTTAATTGCTCGTGCCATTTTTTCGAGATGAAGAGGAAGTTCTGTCATATATGCCAATTGCATTACAGAATTGACAGCCGATATTGATTCTGTTAATTTTGTAATATTTTTATCAGGAATCTTTCGTAGCGAATCACATAATGCCTCTCCATTACCAAATTCAGTAAGACTTTTGGCAGCGTATAACCAATCAAATATGTTTAGAAATCCTGATAAGTCAACGACCGGACAGATTTTAGTCTCTGGATTTCTTCCCTCAAAATTGCCATACAACACCTTTTGTATATTAACATTTGGTATGGTTGCTTTAAAATAAAATATGGATATTAAAGAAATAAAAGGCATGGTCCTAAATCCATGTGTAAAATCAAAATATAGATTAGAGTTACTAATGGGTAACCCATTAATAATGTTAAATATCTCCCACTGATCTTTCTCTACTTTGCCAAACGGAATAATGATCTGTTCATATTCAATCGATTGAGGGATTTTGCTCCATATTGAATCTTGTGTTCCTAATAAAAATAATTTATCAATATTATAAATCTCTTTTACGGGAATAAAAAAGAAATTGGATTCTTTGATAATCCCATTTTCAAATTCATATTTTGCAGATCTGTACTGACCGGATGACGGGTTTCCTATCATGGATATTAGTATATTTCTTTTACTCATTTTTTTCTCCTACTCCTTAAGTGTTTTACCCATTCGATTAATTAATTCCTTTTCCACACCGGGATATGTATGGATGATCAGTTCCTGTCCGCCATTGGGGGTCAGGATATGGTAATAAACTTTTTTATTTGTTTTATGGTGAAATTTAATCATACTTACATTTGATGTTTTAGCCAGGATTTTCCCAATCCGCATTTCCCGAATGAAAGCACTTTGTAATTGAAATCTATTCAAAATCAAGCGCAGCTGATTGCCAGGTACGCTCTTTATTTTTATGGGTCCTATTCCCCAAAGATGCTTTATTTTTTCACTACATGTTAACATAACAATATTTTCTTGAGAAAGAATATGTTCTGCATGGAGTCTCCTAATCAATTCACCCACGGGAGTTAATTTCATCTGGTTTAAATCTTTATCTTCAACAAATAATATTTTCATAAAGTCCGGAAGCCGGGTTTGGATAATTTTTTGGGCTTTCTTTAACCTATTCTGTATCAGAACCAGTTCAATGGTATTAAAATAGGTTGTCCACGAAGATAAATCCAATCCTACCGGTAATCCGGGAAGTTCAACAACATGATGAAAATCTTCATGAATATAAAAAACAGAAACTTTTGTTAATGAACCAATCATCGTGGCGTAAGCTATTTCCGCTTTAAACCCACCTGTGGCAAGAATATTGGCATTTTTATGATGATTATCAATGATGCCAAGTAGAGTATGAATGAATTGGGGTAGCCCCTTTCTTTGGAATTCTTCATAGTTTTTTGTCAATCCTGTGATTGAAATATTTTGTGTTGGGTAACCGGATTGTTGATAGGCCAATGCCAACGCTTCCCCGCACATAATTCCATCTTCTTCCCCGCTTGAAATAAAATACAAATAATCACAGTGTTTAATATCCAATCCTTCCATGGTTTGTATTTCTGCACAGCATTGGGTAGAACAATTAGTTCCTTTTAAAATAAAATCAACCAAGTCTGATTGCGTTGGATTGTCACGGCCAAATTCCTTTGAATAAGTCCCCAGAAGAGAAGTCCCCACGGTAATTATTTGTGCTTTAATGTCGCTTTTTGAACGCATTTTTCTGCTATCTGATGTCTTCAGTAATAAAGTTTCACCTTTATCAGGACCCAAAACAGTGGAATGATTAACTTGGAGCGCATTAACCAGGTTTTGGACACTGGATGATTCGCCGTGAATGACACCAATATTGTTTGGTTTAAATCGATTTGCAATTTCAACCATTTCATTTATTGAGCCGTGACCCGACATTCGGACCTGATAGCGATAGGGTGTCGTTACTTTTACATTATGAATTGAATGCTCACCAAAATCAATTATACTGCCCGTTTTTGCATTTAAAATATCAAAGCCTAAAGTTCCCGGCGATTGATACCCCGACATAATGATTGTTTCATTTGGGTTTGACGCCATGATTCCGCCCAAGACTGCCGACGGAGTTCCCGGTGCCATCATACCATTGGTTGCAATAAATATGGCCGTTTCCTTTTGATTTACAAATGATTGATAAGTATCTATTAAATCAGAAAATTCCAGTGGTTCAAACAACGGCTTAAACGACCCGGAAAATATATCTTGCCTGAGCTGGTTTTTATGTGTCTCGTAGATATCGGTAATGGCATTGCCCAACCCGGTTAAATAGATCGGAATATCATTGGGGATTCTACCCGTTCTTTTTCCATAATCAACCAATGCAACGATATCCTGTGACCTTCCCAAGGCAAAAGCCGGAATGAGAATTCTGCTTTGTCGAGAAGAAGCATCATTAATTTTTTCAAAGAATTTTTTCCATTGGTCCTTTTCATCAACCACATTTTTCTCACTGGAAGTTGTCGATTCAATCAGCAGGCAATCGACCGCATCCATTTCAGGCAGTGTGGCCCCTAAATGGACACCGTGATCATTTAATGCAATATCTCCGGTGTAGACAAATATATAATCTCCATCCGTTAAGACAATTCCGGAAGAACCTAAAATATGCCCAGCATCAAAAAAGAACCCTTTTATTCCATCAGATACCGTAAACTCATAGTTATACGGATAGGTTGTCCGTTTCATTACCTCCATTAACTTTTTGAGCTCTTTCCAATAATAGGATTTGGAATAAGCATACTTTTGAGATTCCAGATCAAATCTTTTCATATATGCTGCAGAATTATATGTCATTTTTTGAATAATATTCCGTGAGTACTTTTGAGTGATTATTTTTTTTGGGTGGCGTTTATGCCAAATAAACGGGATTGAGCCAATATGATCGAAATGTCCATGAGAAATAATCATGGCATCCAATTGATGGGGGATTCTGTGTAGTGGGACCAACGCTTCTGCCAATTCCGCTTGAGGATTCTGGCCGGCATCCAACAAAATATTTACCTCTCCCCATTGGAGTAAATATGCATTGGCTCCAATTTCTCTTCCACCACCTAAAACAGTGATTTGAATATTGCCATTCGTTTTCATTTTCATACAATGAATCCTTTTAATTCATCGAACTTCAATTTGATCCCTTTCCAATTTTAATACCGGTTCTTGTAATATTAATTCTCTTCCATCCATGAGATACCCGTCTAATAGATAGATAAACTGTAAACAATAGACAGAAAGTAACGGCTGAAAGTAATGTCACCGTTCCTCTCACTGGTAAAAACAGCAACGCAATTAGGGTTCCTAAAACATCAGAAATTAAATGATGGCCAAAAACAAAATAGCGTATTGTAATTGGCAATTTTTCCACCAAAATAACCAAGGCTGTGAATGTCATGAATCCAACAAGCAGACCGGTGATTATCATCAGGGTAACCTATCCCTGGTTAAATAATTATTTCCAGGGTGAAAATTCATTACCATATGGTTTATTATTCTATTTCTCATAGCGACAGAATTTATATCGCCTGTCATCCCCCCACCCTGTTTCACAACATTGGAAAATGAACCCTGACGA
>CAYXMX010000065.1:0-7288 GCA_964466265.1 uncultured bacterium
CCCGGACTTCCTCGATTTTATGAACGATATATTCCTTTTTCTCAATGTCATATGCT
This sequence comes from uncultured bacterium, assembly GCA_964466265.1. Classification (GTDB taxonomy): domain Bacteria; phylum Fidelibacterota; class Marinisomatia; order Marinisomatales; family TCS55; genus JADFRD01. The sequence continues at coordinate 57 of CAYXMX010000065.1, forward strand.
CCGATTTCAATATGCTTGATGGCGCCAATACCAGAAACGTGGCCATTTTTAATTCCATGATCCTTACAAAATTGTGTTAACGTCGCCATGATTTTTTCATTCTGTTGAATGTAAATAATATAGGTATTATTATCTTTTTTAAATTGCATTTTATCCTTTCAATACTTTTTTTACAATGTTTTTTGCTTCTTTTAAAGCATGATCCAACAATTTGTTATCCTTTCCACCAGCCGTGGCCAAATGGGGCCTGCCGCCGCCACCACCGCCCAAAATAGACCCAATCTCTTTAGCCAATACAGGAGCAGCTATTCCCCGGGCAATTAAATTTTTTGTAACCACAATCACTACAGCTGGTTTTTCATTAAGTCCAGAGGCTAAAATACCAATTCCAGAATCCATAGCACTTAGTAATTGATCCCCAAATTGTTTTAGACTCTCCTGACTGGCTGTGTCGTCTTTGTAAATTACCAATGTTCCCCAATTAAATGTTGTTCCTAATTCAATCTCTTTTTTTACATCAAAAAATGTGGAAGCTAACTTTTTTTCTTTTAATTCCTTTTCCAATTGCCTTTTTTGGGTAATCAATTGTTCTACCCTCATGACAACATCATCCGTTGAACAAGCGAATTTTTGTTGAAGATCTTCCAATATTGTTGATTGATTCTGGATTAGTTTTACTGCTTTAGAACCCGTCACAGCCACAATTCGCCGAACACCTGACGCCAGGGATGATTCCTCTAATATTTTAAAAAGACCGATATCTCCGGTTCTCTTTACATGGGTACCTCCACACAATTCTTTTGAAAAACCTCCAATTGATAAAACCCTAACTTTATCGCCGTATTTCTCACCAAAGATCGCCATGGCTCCTTCCTGTTTTGCTAGAGCATAATCCTTTACGGTTGTTTCCACTAAAATATTTTTTATTATCTCAATGTTAACTATTTCTTCCACATTCAGAAGTTCTTCTGATTTGATTTTCTCATAATGAGTAAGATCAAACCGCAAATAATTGGGATGAACGAGGGAGCCGGCCTGGTTAACATGTTCACCCAACACATCCTTCAACGCACGGTGCATCAAATGAGTTGCTGTATGATTTTTCATAATATCTAATCGTCGGGATTCTTCCACAGAACAGAATACTTCGTTCCCTGCTTTGGTTTCATCAAAGTCCCCGGTACATAAATGGATAAACACATCATGTTCTTTCTGGACATCTATAACGGATAAATCAATCCCGTCACAGGAAATGAGTCCCTTATCGCCAACCTGACCTCCCGATTCGGCATAAAAGGGTGTTTCATCCAAAACAATCAGAATATGTTCTTCCTGAAAAGCATACCGGCGAATACATGCATTTGAAGACAATGTTTTGTACCCAAGAAATGTTGAATCTTTCCCTTCTGTGATAATAGTCCAATCAAAATTTTTGATTTCTCTTTTGAATTTACCGGATCCTTTGGCACGTTTTTTTTGTATCTCCATGGCTTGATTAAACCCACCTACATCAATTTTGAGGTCTTTTTCTCTGGCCATTAATTGGGTCAAATCGAGGGGAAAGCCGTAGGTGTCATATAATTTAAATGCTTCCGCCCCAGGAATTGTATCACCTGATAGTTCAGAAAGCATTCTTTCGAAATGAATCATTCCTCTGTCTAAAGTTTTCCCAAAGGATATTTCTTCAGACTTAATCACTTTCTCAATATGCACTTTCTTATCAATCAATTCTGGATAAGGCTTTCCCATCTCGTCACACAGCGTGCTGACTACCTGATAAATAAAAGGTTCATGTTGATCCAATAACCGTCCAAAGCGGGCTGCCCGACGTAGGATACGCCTTAAAACATATCCCCTGCCTTCATTGGAGGGCAATGCTCCGTCAGCTATCGAGAAGGATAACATGCGCAAATGATCAGCAATCACTTGAAACGGAACCGGTGTGTCCACATAGTTTTTTCCGGTTAATGATTCAATTTTATGTATCATTTCCATGAAAAGGTCTGTTTCATAATTGCTGGTTTTCCCCTGAATGACCGATACAATCCTTTCTAATCCTGCTCCCGTATCCACATGGGTTTGAGAAAGAGTCTCTAATTGCCCATTCTTCAGTCGGTTATGCTGAATAAAAACAAGATTCCATAATTCCCAGTAGTCGTCCGATTGATTGACGCCATCCGGAGATTGCTTTCCCGGATCATCACCGATATAATAATGAATTTCAGAACATGGTCCGCAAGGTCCCGTATCCCCCATTTCCCAGAAATTGTCTTTTTTCCCGAATTTTAAAACACGGCTGGGATTAATATCGGTCAATTTTTTCCATAATTCAAAGGCTTCATCATCCTCTTTATAAACGGTCGCCCAGAGCCTTTCTTTATCTAATTTCCACACGTTTGTAAACAATTCCCATGCCCATTGAATCGCTTCTGCCTTATAGTAATCTCCAAAAGACCAATTGCCCAGCATTTCAAAAAATGTATGGTGAAATGTATCCAGTCCCACTTCTTCTAAATCGTTATGTTTTCCACTGACACGAATACATTTTTGACTGTTAACAACCCGGGAGAATTGAGGAGTTTTTTCTCCTAAAAATATGGGTTTAAACTGATTCATTCCTGCATTAATAAACAGCAGGGTTGGATCATCAAATGGCACAACAGGTGAACTACGCACAAATTGATGATTTTTCTCTAAAAAGAAACCAATGAATGAATTCCGTATTTCCTCTGATGTCATCATAATTCGAACGATGTTTCTATAGTAGTTAAGTTGATGGTTTCTCCCGGACTATTTACATCGCCATCGCCATCCAAATCACGGAAAGATCGCTGGAAATGATAGTTTAATTCAATTCCCGATCCGATCTCAACCCCTGTACGATAGCCCAAAATAGTACTTTCTGTCACCTCGAATTTAAAAGGATTGGGGACATTTCTTTGATGATAAAATATTTCGGCATTTTTGATACGATATATCTGTTTAATTAATTTTACAGACGCAAGAAAACTTTGGTTTTCACTAATGACATAATCAACTTCACTATCATCCCATATATGACCAATCAGGTTTTGATAGGACATATTTACGGTGAATAATAGACCTGTTTTTATCCTGAATTGAGTGTAAAGCCCCTTTTGATCTCCAAACCTGCCTAATTTGGACTCCTTGGTTAATACTTTTGTTTGACCAGAGACAGTTCCAAATGTTACCCTTTCCAAGTCATATGTTTGGTTCCAATATGCGAATTCAAACTGACCTTTTGGAATCATCCTATACTCCAAAATAATTGTTGCAGGACCAAATTGGCTTGATAAACCAACTGGAACCATCCCCATTCCAAGATTTATTTTTTTTCCACTTCCTGGATGAGTAGTTGTTCCAATCATCTGAGCAATTTGTGCGTAAACAGAAATAATCATATTATCCTGTGCATAAATGGGATAACCCAAATCAATTGAAATGGCACTAACGCGATCAGGATTTCCATTAATATTCATTGGCGTCGGCAACAAAGAGACGCTAGGGTCAGGCAGTGAGTCATAAAAGGTCTCTTGACTAAAATCCTGTCCAACGGCGACCCCTAACTCGTCCCAGAATGCATGAATGGCTCCTAGATTGTCTACATCGGGAAGTCCATCGCCATCACGATCGTATTCATTGGGATTATTATCCGCTAAACCATCTCCATCTGAGTCTAACCAGTAATGATCATTATTTGGAAAAGTATCCACCCGATCTGGAAACCCGTCTTCATCAGTATCTCTCAGACCTAACATTTGATTTCGATCAAAGACAATCGCCACTCCCATAGGAATTTTTAATAATTTTCGTGAACTCAACCTTAATCCAAATAATCCGATATTTTGCTTAAAATCATTCACGAATCCCTGTACTGATCCAAACTGACTTCTGGCCCTCATATTTAATCCAATATTTTTTACCCGGGGATACTCAACTGTATTGGAATATCCGCTAACCAGGATTCCATAGCCTAAATTCACATAATCCAATGCTCCAATTTTAAAATAAAAAGGATCCGATTTCCGGCCAAATGATAAATAATATATTTTATCCAATGCTGTATTCTTCACATGCTTAAAGGAGGAAAAATTCCAATTATCATCGTAAACCCTTCCATCATGGTTAAAATAGAGTGTCAGATCCCAAGCGACGTTAAAATTCCAAATATGAGTCACAGGACGGATCGAAACTTGATTCCATACTTTTCTATCAATGGTAACAGTCCCAAAAGATCCACTTAGTTTATCTTGCCCTCCAAGGTTCGGCATGATGAAAATGAGTAATATTATTATTCGTTTGAATGCAGACAGCATATTAGCAATGAAATTACCCTTTACCCTCTTCTCCATTCAACTTCAAAATCATTAACTTTCAGTTAGACTTTAAAAACCAAATGACGCCAGACATTATCACCCTCACCCGAGACGAACTTCGTCAATTGATCCGACAATCGGCCGGAGAATTACATAAACGCCTCCAAAACGGTGAAAGTATTGACACCATTATTGACGAAGAAGATCCTTTTGCTATTTTTGAACCCTATTTGGAGCCATCTGAATTTCCCATTCTGGTGATTACCATGGTTAATAATTTTCAATCGGAAAAAATCATGAATATTATTTTGGATTCATTAGAGGAAGGGTTCCGCAAACCTCAATAAACGAAATAAAGGAGCAGAATCAACTACCCTTTTATCCTTTTCTATTTTAGCAAAATCAGTTTCTTTGACACTTGTTGTTTCTTGGACTCAAGTCTGTATATATAAACACCTGAGCTGAGTAAACCACCGTTGTTGTCCTTTCCATCCCAAATGACAGACTGACTTCCGGTATTTGTAAACCCCTGAACCAATGTCCGAACCTCCCTACCCATCAAATCAAATATCGTTAAGTTAATATTTCCAGCTTCTGATATATTGAACCGGATAGTTGTCGTCGGGTTAAAAGGGTTTGGATAGGCATTATGAAGTACAATATTTTCAGGAATATTAAGATCATTATTAATGCTCATATTCGGCATTTCCTGGTTTAAAACTAATGTAATATCATCAACAAACCAACCAGCCGATTCATCCGTACTATCTGATATCATCAGCAATCGGACGAATAATGATTCTTCATTGAGGTAGTTATCCAGGTTTACAAATCTTTCAGAAATGGTATTAAATTGATTTGCAACCAGTAACGTTTCCCAATTACCATTTGTCCCTGCTCTAACCTGTAAATAACCTGCATCGCCGTCCCGAATCATTTCACCAGAGAAAAATTGCAAATAGGCATTTGTAAAATAAATCAGATTAATCGGTTCAATTAAATAGCAGGGGTTTGTTGTGTTTGGTGCATACGTTTGTCCTGGGCTATCGCTTAAGGCAAACCCTAAATCAGAATTCACATATTGCCTACCCCACTCTCCTAAATTCCATCGATCCAACTTTGATTCATTTTCAAAGTCTCCCAAAAGATAATGATCGGTCACTGAGAATGAAAGAGGATCCGATTCAATAAAGTTCGCCATACTGGTGGCATCGGTCACTCGAAACCAATATTCAATATTGGTACCAGACGGAACATCATTATAAATCAGATTCCCCTGATAAACGCTGCTATTTGAGATTTGTGAACAAGGAACAGATAATTCACTTCCATCTCCAATCCTCCAATAAAGAACCACAGAATCCACTGCAATATTGTCTGTAGCATCCACATAAATATTTTGATTTCCACTGGGATAAAGCTGGTCTTCTACTTCCGATACAGAATGGATAACAGGTAGTTCCATATCCGTTCCGATCTGAAACGAATATGTTGAAGCGGGGGCTCCGTATGGTTTGGTCACCCTCGTTCCATTGGTGGTCTGGAAACTCACAAAATAATGCAATTCACCATTTACTCCGGTGGGTACAATACTACCCAAATATTGATTTCCGGTTGCTACCATGGATACAGAATCAGTGATGGACTCATTCATTCCCCAATGGAGTGCTATGGTATTAAAGTCAATCGTATAATCGGGGCTCTCGGTTAACGTAACATTTAAAGGAATGGCTGAAACATTGTCTTCAGTATCATGCAACTCTTCAAATTCAATTTCACCATAAAATGGATAACTCATCACAAAAAAACCATCGCCACTGAAATCGGTTGAATAAATCAGACCATTGGCAGTGTAAGGATAAGTTCCCCAGTTTCCATTATATAAACCCGATTGTCCAGGGAAGAAATCGTAGTAACCCACTTCCACCGGATCAGCTGGATTACTCATATCGACGACTCTTGTTCCATAAACATAATAAGAAATGTAAAGTAAATCATCTTTCCAGAATACATTATGTACTGATTTTGTAGACGATAGAGGTTCGTTGGGATACCAAGTGGAAATAAGGTTTATATTACTAAAATCCTGAATATCAAAAATATTAATAAAACCTCCTGTTTTCTCATCAGCAGTAATGGCATATTTTGAATCGCCACTTACCCAAACAGCATGACACCCATAATTACTATAGTTATGTTCAACCATCGTGACAGGATTTGATTTATCAGCCACATCCACGATGAACAAACTACCCATATATATTCCACTACCATATAAGGTATCATTTTTCACAAACCCGTCGTGAATATAGGTCGTTTCCCATGAACCTACTTCAGTTGGATTTTCCGGATCAGTCGCCAAATCCAGGATCCTGCAGCCACCGGAGCCGGTGTTGGCCCCGAATATATACGCATAGCCATCTCCGATAAAAATGTTATGGGCAGTCGTAAATGTTGCTGTATAAGAACCGACTTTTACTGGATTGAAAGGGTCAGAAAGGTCAATAATATCCAAACCGCCGCCGGTTTCATTGGTCACATAACAATATTGATTATAAACTTTCAGGTCTCTCCAGGTCGAAGATGCCCCTGGAATAAAGCCTACTTCTATGGGATGATGAGGATTAGTAGATACATCGATGATGGATGTGCCGTCATACCTACCGACTAAGGCAAATTCACGACCGTCAGGTGCCGTATATCCCCAAATATCACTTCCATAAATAAGTGGAATTTGACCGATAGCCCTCACGTTGGAAATTTCATAGTTTTGGCTGAATAATATGCAGGTAGTAGTGAATAATAGTATTAGTTTTTTCAAAATAACTCCTGTATTAGTAAAAATGGTAATATCAAATGTAATAATTATTGTGAAGTTTATTTAATTTATTCTAT
>CAYXMX010000066.1:0-7027 GCA_964466265.1 uncultured bacterium
CACTTTTATCGCTTTCAGAAAGAATCGTCCCTTGAATTTTATCTCCAGATTTTAATAAAATAAATATTTCCTCCTGTTTTATATTTGACTTCTTAATGATGATGTTACCAAATGAAGTACCAACAGTATACGAGGAATCTGACTCAGACATAATAATACCGGATACCTTATCGCCTGATTTCAAATAAAATATTTTCTCTTGGGAAAACGCACTGACTGTTATAATGGTACTTATTACTAATAATTGACTAATCTTCATGGCTTATGTTAATACTTCTCATGTAAACGCTGTAAAAATTGATTTTTCTAGAAATGTTAATTCTGAAATTCATTATACTTGAATAATATTACTGAATATATTAATTTTATTCAAGATTTATTTATGAATACAATCACGGTACAGAAAATTATATCGGACGTAATGGCGAATTATGGGTTCCGCCATAAATATCAGGTTGCTGAGTACTTTGGTGTAACTCCCCAGGCAGTCAGTACGTGGCTTACCAACGGGATTATACCATCAAAACACATATTGAAATATCAATCGGAATTGGCTTCCACCGCGACCTTACCTTCTCCGGTACCCGTCACCGGTGAGGAATCCGGCCGGCAGCTCAAATCGGTGATCGATTACCTTATTTCCGAAAACGTGACCCTGAAAAATCAAATTACAGGGATGAAACAGAAACTTGAATCTCTTCGTAATAAAAAAGGACCCGGTGATCTTATCGAAAAAGTCAATGCAGAATCCCTGTTTATTTCCGGTCGTATTTCTGACGGAGTCATCGAAGAGGCTGAGGGTAACTGGCAACAATTGATGGGGTACGATGTAAAAGATTTAGTGGGACATAAATATGACTGGGGAGAATTGATTCATCCAGATGAATTTGAGCGTACAAAACGGCATCAACAGATCCTGCGAGAATCTCAAGGCATAAAAGAAACCCGGTTCAGCACCATTCAACGGTGGAAACATGGACAAACGGAACAATATATCATGCTAAGTATGGTATGGTATGCAAATATTGAAGAAAATCGAGTGGACATTGTGGCAAAACCAATCGATTCATTCATGGACGCAGCCATGATTCCGGATTAATTTTTATTATGATATAACATATACTTAGCTGTTTCAAAAATTCCGTTAGCCATATTGTTAAACATATCGACTTCCTTCGGATAGTCATGTTTTATATCCTTCCCGGGATGGGGCGATTTAAGGTCATGGAATTCAACCCCAGAGCCATCTAAATAAACCCGTATATATTTTTCGCCATCCAAAACACCTTTACTGAAAGGTGAAATCTTTTTATTGACCACTAAGGCATAATGATTATCAGAGGTCAGAATATCTCTACCTAATGTTTTATTAACATATTCAATTCTGCTAACTCCGGCAACAGTGGGCATCACATCTGCGAGACTACCTGCTTTTTCAATTTTTTGAGGTTGAATCGCCAGACCGGGAGCATAAATAATGAAAGGGACATTATAAGACCTCAACCTTAACCCATAATCATCCGGCGGCATATGCTCTGCTTTTGGATCCGCAGTGCCATGATCCCCAAAGAATACGAATATTGTATTACGATAATATTCAGATGATTCGGCCATTTGAAAAAACAGACCGATGTTATGATCAAGGAAGCGCATGGCATTATATTGTTTTACAGAACTGAAACCCGCTTTTCTTAATGACCGTTCATCCAATTCTTTATTTTCAAACCCTACCAAGTCATCCGGAATCGAATAGGGTTTATGATTCCCGGCTGTTTGAATAAGAAGAAAGAATGGGTTTTGAGAATCCCGATGTGCTAATAACTTATTTGCTTCTCTGAACAGATCCAAATCAGATATCCCCCACACGTCAATCTGTGGATCATTGAAATCTCTCATTTCTATCATTTTCATATCTCTGATGCTAGTGGAAATGAGACTTCGTATATTTGCCCAGCTGGCACTTCCACCCAGCATATAATATTTATCATAACCAGTGTATTGAGAAATAATACTGTATTGATCTACAATCAATGGGTTTCTTGAAGATGTTTTTGCCCTGGCAACGTCTGGAATACCGGTAAGCATTGTAAATAATGATCTGGCTGTGCTGACCCAGGGAATATAAAATCTGGTGAAAAACAACCCGTTTCCGGCTATTTGATCCAAATGGGGGGTTGGATTCAATGGATTCCCCATGATTCCCAATCGACTCAGTCCAACAGATTCCATAAAAATGATCACAATATTTGGTGGTGTGTCATATGATTGGTTCGGTTCTATGTGCCGGGAAAAATTTAATGAATCAATATCGGGCTCATCCACATTTAACCAGTCGGAAATTAAAGGATAATATTCTCTGACTTTTTCTTCATCATAATCCGGTTCTCTGAAATTAGCCGTATCATAAAAATATAAAACAGGATTTAAAGCTAAACCGGAAACAAAAGAACTTCGGTGAAAAAAGGCATCGCTCCAAAAAAGAGCATACTGGGAAAATGTCCCCCATATGGCAAAGAAATAAACAAATCCACCAAAAATGATTCCAATTGTTTTTGAAGATAAAGCTACCAGCTTTGGCGGTTTGGCTATGGTCATTAAAATTATTTTATGGTGAAGTCGAAGATAAATAATAAAGACACTTATCAATAACGAAGCAAACCAGATCACATGATAGCTTTCCCAAATCATGGATAAATTAATTCCCCAGTCTACGAGAAGGTTTAATACCGTAATGTCTACTCTCTGATGGAGATAAGCAAAATGACCCGTATCTAATGCATAAAAGACGAGGGTACTCGAAATAATAATTCCATAAATCCATTCCGCCAAGAGACGGGTCCGAGAAGAGTGGCCAAGATTAACAATCGGGATCATGGCCAAAATCAACATCGGAAAAGAGAATAGTATGGCCAGTCTCAGATCAAACCGGACACCCATCCAGAATGCACGAATTAAATCAATAGGTTCCACATGCTCTGCTATGTTGGAAAAAATGAAAAAGAAAGCAATCCGGAATAAAATAAATAATGACCAGGTTAATCCAACCATCCCCAAAAAATAGCGGATCCGGCGGGATCGAAAAAACGCAAGGTTCATACTAAAACTCCACTATAGTCAGTCCAAATAATTATCACAATTTTATCCACAAAGCGCAATCTTCACCTAGAAGAAAGAAATCAACGGATGTCCATTTTTATACTAACGTTTAGTATATATTCAGCCGAGTTCCATGAGGACATCCTTAGCGTGAGTTTTGACAGATACTTTTTTAAAAACGTGACTAATAATGCCTTTCTCATCGATAATATAGGTGCAACGGTGGACACCTTCATATTCCCTGCCGTATAATTTCTTTTTTCCCCAAGCTTCAAATGATTTCAGTGTTTCTTTCGTTTCATCCGATAGAAGGGGAAATTGAAATTGGTATTTATCGCTAAAATTCTTCTGCCTCTTCACAGAATCTGCACTCATCCCCAATATAACAATGTTTTTTCCCTGAAATATATGGAATTCGTCCCGGAATCCCTGTCCTTCGACAATTCAGCCGGGGGTACTTGCTTTTGGATAAAACCATAATACTACTTTTCGGCCAGCATAATCCGAAAGGGTTAATTGATTTCCATTTTGATCAGGTAAAGTAAAATCTGGTGCTTTATTTCCTGTTTCTAACATTATTCAATTCCTTTCCAAATAATTATGTTTCGAAATATTCTAAAAATCTTAAAATCCTACGTTTCAATTTATTTCCCGGTATGCCCTTATTTAAAATAATAATTTATATTTTATCTAATAAAATTTCCGACCATCGCATACGATCATCGTTACTCAAAACCATTTCATTCACCACTTGAAGGCCTTCTTTTTGTCCGCGCCAAACCAGGCGGGTCAAGGCCTCATCGTAATGAACCCATTGATATTCGCAATGCTCGTGGGATAATACCACTTTATCGGTGTCCACTTCTATTCCAAATACAGGCACCAGGTTCACCCGGTCTCCATGGGTTTCATAAAATAGGCTTACATGATCGGCAATAAACATTTGTTTTGGGGTCAACCCTGTTTCTTCTTTTAATTCTCTGATGGCCGCCTGCCAGGCTTTTTCTCCATCTTCAATTTTTCCCGCTACCCCCTGCCATAAATGTTCATACTGTTTTGTCCTAGCTCGTTTCAGTATTAAAAATTTGAGTCCCGACTCAGTTTTTCTGAATATATATCCATCAACCACTCTCACTAAAATCTTTGCCATCACATGCCCTTCCGCTCTAACATATCGGCAAGATAGTCATGGGACCAATGATCAAAAGAGCCATCTTCAATCTTATCGCGGATGATTTTCATCAAAGTGATATAATAAGTTAAATTATGCAGTGATGCCAGTCGATGTCCAAAAATTTCATTCACATTAATCAGATGTCGTAGATAAGCCCTGGTATAGTTCTGACATAAATCACAGGAGCAATCTTCATCTACCGAAGTAAAATCTTCTTTAAATTGTTCGTTCCGAATATTGATAATTCCCTTAGAAGTAAACAATTGCCCATTCCGCCCATTCCTTGTGGGTAAAACACAATCAAACATATCCACCCCCCGTTTGACGGCTCTAACCAAGTCCGTCGGCCGTCCAACCCCCATGAGATATCTGGGTTGATCCTTGGGCAACAATTCATCCATTTGCTCAATGGTTTCAAACATGTCACTTTTATTTTCACCGACAGCCAATCCGCCGATGGCCATCCCGCAATCAGCATAAGGGATCAATTCTTGGGCGCACTGTTCCCTTAATTCAGGGTAAACATTTCCCTGGACAATGGGAAACAACGTCTGCTGCCAGTCATGGATTTCCCCATGCTGATTTAAATATACTTTACAACGTTTAATCCATTTCGTCGTTCTGTCCACCGCAAATTCCACTACCTTATAATCTGATTGCCCGGGAGGGCATTGATCGAAAGCCATGATAATATCGGCACCCAGATGCTGTTGAATTTCCATTGATTTTTCAGGAGTAAACATATGCCTGCTCCCATCAATATGAGATTGAAATTCCACACCATCATCGGAGATTTTATTTAATTTGGCTAGAGAAAATACCTGAAATCCACCACTATCGGTGAGGAGTGCATTTTTCCAATTCATAAATCGATGGAGTCCGCCGGCTCTGCCAATCAATTCATGGCCTGGTTTAAGATAAAGGTGATATGTATTCCCCAGGATGATGGAGGTGTCCAGTTGATATAATTCTTCCGGTGAAATGGCCTTCACTGTCGCCCGGGTACCAATGGGCATGAATACCGGGGTTGAAATGGTTCCATGATCCGTGTGAAGGGTACCGGTTCTGGCTGAGGTGATGTTATCCTGATAATGGATTTTAAATTGCATTCCACATATCAAAATTAAAAAATAATGTTGAAAACTTCCTGGACGGTGCGAACTCCGTGAATTTTTAAACCATAGGGTGCTTTATGATTTTTCATATTTCCTTTCGGAAGCAGGGCAGTCGTGAACCCCAGAGCGGCAGATTCATGCAATCTTGGATCAATCTGTGAAACAGATCTGATTTCTCCAGTTAATCCAACTTCACCAATAAGTACTGTTTTGGCTGAAATAACTTTTTCTTTATCGCTGCTCGCCATCGCTGAAATAATAGATAAATCAGCAGCGGGATCCTGAATTTTCAATCCTCCCACCAGGTTAACAAATACATCATTCATTCCCATGATATATCCCAATCGTTTTTCCAGAACGGCTAATAACATGGAAAGCCTTCGACCATCAATGCCATTTGTATTTCGCTGGGGAGTCCCAAAATTCGCTTTGGAAACCAATGCCTGTACTTCTACCAGAATAGGACGACTGCCTTCCATAGAAGGGAAAATAGATGTACCGGCTGTATGAGTGGTTCGCTCTCCCAGAAATAACTCAGATGGATTGGATACTTCTTCCAAACCAGATGATGTCATATGAAAAATACCCACTTCATTTGTAGCACCAAATCGATTTTTCACAGACCGAAGAATGCGGTGGTCGTAACGATCATCCCCTTCAAGATATAAAACTGTATCTACCATATGCTCCAGCATTTTAGGCCCGGCAATAATGCCTTCCTTTGTCACATGACCAATCACAATTACAGAAAACCCTTTTTGCTTACAGGCATTTAATAATTGTTGTCCACAATCCCTGAGCTGACTGACAGAACCCGGAAGTGAATCCATATCACCATTATAGATGGTTTGAATTGAGTCAATGACCACAAATTTTGGCTGAACAACTGATACTTGCTCAAGGATATTCAAAACTTCATTTTCTCCCGAAATATGCAGATGGTCTGATTTCACTTTTAGCCGCTCTGCCCGCAAAGCCAATTGTTGTTCACTTTCTTCTGCAGAAACATAGAGAACATTTTCCTTAAGTCCGGCGATAATTTGCAAAGCCAATGTGGATTTACCGATCCCGGGTTGACCTCCAAGTAGAATCATGGAGCCCGGTAAAAATCCACCACCTAATACACGATCTACTTCTTTTATTTGGGATAAAATTCTTTGCCGTTCTTCTGTTTTCAGGATGGTGTTTAATCTTTTGGTTTCTTTTGCAGGCTGTCCATTTGATTTTTGTCGGGATTTGGGTGGGTTGAACTCACTCAAAGTTCCCCATTCACTGCAAGCTGGACATTGACCGTGCCATTTGGAGAATTCATTTCCGCAGCTGTTGCAAAGAAAGATTGTTTTGGATGAAGATTGTGCCATTGTTGTGTGAATAAGTTATTAGTAACGGGTTATTTGTTCAAAGCATACAGAATAAATAATCAGCAACACCGCCCACCGGTCACCAGCTACCACTAACCAGTTGCCACTCTACCACTCACCAACTCACCAATCGGTCCCTAAAGAAAGGTAATATTGTGGTTTGGAATATCCGATATCATTAATATCCCAAGCGGCATCTAATCGCAAGAGTAAATAGCCAAGATTTATTTTCATCCCCCAGCCAAAACCGGCTATTGTTTCTTCAAATTCTTTTCCATTAT
>CAYXMX010000067.1:0-6925 GCA_964466265.1 uncultured bacterium
CGTATCGATCGGCAAACCGTTTACCGGCTTCGCGAATATCCCAGCGCATCGCCCCGGAAAGCAATGTGACTACCATTCCATGAACCTTTGAACGGGAACCGCCTGGGTGTCCGCTTTGGCGAAGGTTCAGCATAATATCAATACTCTGGTCAATTAAATCTTTCGTGATTTCCCAAAAAGGGTAATATTTTTCTAATTCTTTTGGTGATTTCATTTTGAGTTCATTTTTCCCTTTTGTTGATGATTCAGCATTTTTTTTATACACGCACCTGTATAAGAAAAAATTCCGTTACGGCTCAATTCCTCAGGTGTACCTTCAAAAAGCAGTTCACCTCCCTCTTCTCCTCCTTCCGGTCCCAGATCAATAATCCAGTCTGCTGATTTTATCACATCCAGATTATGTTCTATAACAATGACTGTATTTCCGCGCTCTACCAATCTTTGAAGCACCCCCAATAACATTTTAACATCTTCAAAATGGAGCCCGGTGGTGGGTTCGTCCAATATATACAATGTTCTTGCCTTACTCACCCGGGATAATTCGGTCGCCAGCTTCACCCTTTGAGCCTCACCCCCAGAGAGCGTAGTTGCCTGTTGCCCCAACCGAATATATCCCAACCCAACTTCATTTAACGTGGTCATTTTTCGTTTAATAGAAGGAATATTCTCAAAGAAGGTCAGCGCTTCCTCCACGGACATATTCAGAACATCGGCTACGTTTTTCCCCTTATAAAGTATTTCCAGTGTTTCCCGGTTATACCGGGCACCTTTACAGACTTCACACGTAACATATACATCCGCAAGGAAATTCATTTCAATTTTAATAATGCCATCCCCTTCGCAGGACTCACATCGACCACCTTTTACGTTAAAGGAGAATCTTCCCGGTTTATATCCCCTGATTTTTGATTCGGGCAATTGGGCAAATAAATCACGGATAAATGTAAATACGCCTGTATAAGTCGCCGGGTTTGACCTGGGCGTTCTTCCGATGGGTCTTTGATCGATATCCACCACCTTATCTAAATACTGCAACCCTTCGACCACATCATAATAGAGAGGGTACGCCCTGGCATTATTTAATTCCTTATGAAGTATGGGAAAGAGTGTTTCGTTCACCAGTGTGCTTTTCCCGCTTCCGGAGACGCCGGTAACCACCACCAATTTGCCCATGGGGAATTCAATATCGATATGTTTCAGATTATTTCCTCTCGCTCCACGAATTGTTAATTTCTTACCATTTCCTTTTCTTCGGTAAGAAGGAATTGAAATAGATTTTTTACCTGAAAGATATAACCCGGTAATAGATTGTTTACATTTTAAAATATCTTGAGGAGGTCCGGAAAAAATCACTTCGCCTCCATGTTCCCCGGCACCCGGCCCCAAGTCAATGATTTCATCAGCTGATTCCATGGTTTCCCGGTCATGCTCCACTACCAAAATAGTATTGCCCTGATCACGGAGCGTTTGAAGTGTTTTTAATAATCGGGCATTATCCCGAGGATGAAGACCGATGGATGGCTCATCCAAAATGTAAAGAACACCCACCAACTGCGATCCGATTTGGGTTGCCAGACGAATCCGTTGCGCTTCTCCGCCGGAAAGCGTTGCTGCAGATCGGTCCAGAGTTAAATAGCTGATCCCAACATTAATTAGAAAATTTAATCTGCTTTTAACTTCTTTGAGTATTTGTTCCGCAATGGTTTTCTCATTTTTTGTGAGTTCAAGATTTTCAATGAATTCCACTGCTTTTTTAATGGACATTCCTGAAATGTCACCTAAACTTTTTTTGTTTATTAGGACAGAACGGCTTTCTATCCGTAGTCGTTCTCCTTTGCATTCCGGGCACGGACGTAAATTCATAAATTGTTCAATCCAGCTTCTGATGTGGCCGGATTTTGTCTGTTTATATCTCCGCATTAAATTCGGAATAGTCCCCTCCCATCCGCCGGTATAGGTTCCGGTCCATCGATCGGAAGAATAGGTCATTTCCATTTTTTTATTCCCCGAACCAAATAACAACATCTCTCTGACTTTTGGATCAAGTTTTATCCAAGGAGTAGTAAAGTTGAAGTTGTAATATTTAGCCAGACTTTTCAAAATGCTGCCGTACCAATTACCCCGGGGTTGTTCACCCAAGGGTACAATGGCCCCCTGAATTAATGATTTAGTTTTATCAGATACCACCACTTCCGGATCAATTTCCATGTGAGATCCTAAACCGTCGCAATGGGGGCAAGCCCCATAAGGGGAATTGAACGAAAACATTCTCGGAGACATTTCTTCTAAGGACACTTCACAGTGGGGGCAGGCAAAATGTTCGCTGAATAAATGGTCTTTTTTGGGTAGTTCATGAACAATCACCAGACCGCTGCCAATTTTTAAGGCCAGTTCAATGGATTCAGTTAATCTTTCCTTATAATCATCTTCAATAATTAAGCGGTCTACAACCACTTCAATGGTGTGTTTTTTATTTTTTAACAGTGTAATTTTATCATCGATGCCATAGACTTTCCCATCTACCCGGACTCTGAGAAATCCTTCTTTTTTAATTTCTGCAAGGACGCCCTTATGTTCACCTTTTCGTCCTCGAACCACCGGCGCTAAAATAAATATTTTCGAATTTTCTTCAAATTTGCACACAGTATCAACGATTTGCTGAACAGTTTGTTTTTGGATGGGGCGGCCGCATATCCAGCAATGAGGTTTGCCAATGTGCGCAAATAACAATCTCAAATAATCGTGAATTTCCGTTACGGTTCCAACCGTTGATCTTGGATTTCTTGCAGTTGTTTTTTGTTCTATGGAGATGGCGGGAGACAATCCTTCGATGGTATCCATATCCGGTTTTTCCATGAGCCCCAAGAATTGTCTAGCATAGGAAGACAGGCTTTCCACATATCGACGTTGTCCTTCAGCGTAAATAGTATCAAAAGCCAGTGAAGATTTTCCCGACCCGGAAAGGCCAGTAATTACAACGAGTTTATCTCTGGGAATCTCAAGGTCAATATTCTTGAGGTTATGTTGGCGAGCCCCTTTAATGATTATTTTTTCTGCCTGCATTTGACCTTATTCTTCTAACAATAACGACATCAAAGAATTTACGACTTTTTTCTACCATTTTCATAAATCCATTTACAATTATCTTATGAGGTTCCAATGTGACCGCCCCTTCTGCGAACCAGCTTGATTCTCTCTGTCAAATACAGTACATTTAATCAATGTCGTCGCTGAAAAACCAGATTATTATTTCGATGCCCCACATGAAGGATCTTTATTTCGGTCGGTCGGTCGTCTTTATCTGTGAACACAATAAAGATGGGGCGTTGGGGTTTGTCATTAACAAACCGTTTGAGACTCCTGAGCTTAAGGAATTATTTGCAGGAATTTTCCCCGAAGAAGATGACATTCTTAAGTTGGTACCCACTGTTTATTTTGGCGGACCGGTATTGTTGGAGCGCGGTATTGTTCTCCATTCTTCCGATTATGAAACAGAGGGGACCATGAAAATCGGGGATGATTTTTCACTCACCAGCAATAAAGCTGTTATTCAGAACATTGCCGACCACAAGGGGCCAAAACATTATAAGTTGATGTTGGGGCACGCCGGCTGGACGCAACACCAGCTGGAAGCAGAAATTGAAAATGGAGACTGGCTTTTACAACACACGAACCTTGATTTTGTTTTCAACACAGAAGAGAAGTTTATGTGGGAGATGGCCACTAAATCGTTTGGTATCGATATTTCGCACTTTTCCGGTTTGGGCGGATCTGCATAATCAGAATTTTTGATTATTTAGTTTATTTGTAACTTTGAATTAATGGCAAAAAGCAGAAAGTTATTATGCTGCGATTAACCTTTATTACATTGTGGATCGTATTTTTTCTGTCTTGTTTATTATTTGAAAAGGAGTGCTCCGCCGAGTGCCCACTCCCAACGAAAAGGCGATTGTCCATTCCGGGAATGGTTTTGGAATGAACGTGTTTAATGCCCTTTATGAAGTAGACCCAGACAAACGAGTGAGTGCCGGAGTGTATTTTATTCAAATACATGCTGATGGGTTTGTGCAATCAAGGAGAATCGTTTTTTTAAAATAGTCTGAATCGACTGTTTCATCAAACCCAAGAAGGCTTAATTTCCCGCCTGTGAAAAAGTACATTCCACCACTGGCCGTTATTACCGCCGCTTTCCTCTGGAGCCTTGACGGCCTCCTCCGCCAGCAACTTTATTCTATTCCTGCCTTTCTGGTCATCACGGTGGAGCATTTTCTTGGAGCTATTTTGTTTTTACCCTTCCTTGTCATCGGGTGGCGCCAACTGAAAACGCTCGATCAGCGAGGGTGGGGGTCAGTGCTGTGGATTAGTATCTGTGGTGGCCTTCTCGGGACATTTTTTTATACAAAAGCTTTGAGTTATGTCGGATATATAGATTTATCCGTTGTGGTTCTTCTGCAAAAATTTCAGCCGATTTTTGCTATCATATTAGCCTCTGTCATTCTAAAAGAAAAATTAACATCTCGTTTTCTTCTATTGGCGGGGATTGCCTTCATCGGTGGGTACTTTGTGACTTTTGGTGTTAAACCAATGGTGGATTGGGATGATCAAACAACCATTGCGGTGCTGCTGTCCCTTTTAGCTGCTTTCAGCTGGGGCAGTTCTACCGTTCTTGGAAAGCATGCTTTAAATAAATTACCTTTTCAACTGGTTACATCATTGCGATTAATTATTACCACTATTTTTGCATCGATGATTTTAATTGGAACCCAAGAGGTTTCAGTGGTTGCAGATATGAACAGCGCCCAATGGAAAGCGCTTCTGGCTATTGTTATATCTACCGGGTCTGTCGCTTTATTTATTTATTACTATGGATTGAAACATTTGCCCGCGTCTCACACAACCATCTACGAATTATTCTGGCCTCTGTCCGCCATTTTTATTGATTGGTTTTTTCGCGGACGGGCCATGTCTCCGGCTCAGGCTGCAGGGTCGATTGTATTACTGACTGCCATTGTGATGTTGACAAGGGAACGTAAAATTAAAAATGGATAATTTGTCATCCGGAAGGTTGAAGCGTAACCTTTTTTTTAACTGTATCCATGAATTCAGTTGGGGATTCGCTGTTGCTTTTCACTCTATTTATGCCATTATACCATTGTTTTTAAAAAAATTAGGCGCACCTGAAGCGATCATTATTTCCATTGCTGGACTTTTTAATATTTTGTTAGCAATTCCTATGCTTTTTTCTGCTGCCTTAGGCAGAAATATCCGGAATATTCAAACAGCGGTGGTTAAAACACATTCCATCATTTTGCCTCCTATCTTTTTTGCAGGATTTTTATTCGCATTTATTGTACCCACGGGCCCCAACGCCTGGGTGTATTATTATGTATGTTTTATTTTTTACTGTCTGGCTATCGGATTTATCATTCCCATTTGGGCTGGATTTCTTTCCCATGTGTTCCCCAAAAAAACAAGGGGACATTATTTGGGTATTTCATTTGCATTTAACAGTTTGGGTGGTTTTTTCGGTGGAATTCTTGTTAAAATGTTATTTAACAGTTCCGTTTCTTTCCCGCAGAATTTTGGCTGGGGTTTTATAATTGCCGGCAGTTCCTTGGCCATCGGCATAATGGTCTTTTTATTATATAAATTGGATTATCAACCAACAGAAAAGATTCATAAAACCTTCGGAGATTTTTGGACAGATACAAAGACTATCATTCAAAAACACGGCAATTTTAAATATTATTTATTTAGCAGAATGTTTATTACTGCCCACTTTCCGGCTGTAAGTCTTTATGCGGTATATACACAGGATTTATTTGGATATCAAGTCAGCGAGGCGGGTATTTTTACCATCATTCAGGTTGTTGCTTTTGGAATAGGAAGCGTGTCTGCAGGAAAAATTGGCGATAAATGGGGGCATAAAACAGCCATGATACTTTCGTTCTTTGGATACTTTCTGGCAATTGTCTGGGCTGTTTTGGCAAATTCAATGTTTGATGTATATATGATTTTTCTTTTCCTCGGCCTGGGAAATGGAGGGTTCATGCCATCTGCTATGAATATGGTTTACGACTTTGCAGAAACAAGAGATGTAAAAACATACATGGCTTTGATTGATACATTTTTATCCCCGATTATTATTTTGATGGTAGCGGTTGCTAGCATGATTAATCCCCTTATCGGGACCCGAAACCTATTTATCCTTCTTGGAGGGACTATGCTCATTGGACTTTTGCTTTTGACTTTCCGGGTCCAGGAACCACGACGGTATCCCCATGTTGGATAGTGATCGCAAGTTGAATGATCGTTTACCCTATGTCTTCCACCATGGGCGAACCGCCTTATTTAGCGGAAGAAATAACAATCACTATTCTTTAACTTTTTCCTTGTTTTCCTGAAGGCGATCCTTGAAATTCAGCGAGGTTTCCGAGGATGATTAAACACATAAAATTCATATTACCGCTGCTAATTCTTTTGGCGATTACCGGCTGTAAAGATAATCCGCAGCGCCACATTAAGCTGGCCCAGTGGTACGCACAAAAGGGATTGGTAGATGAAGCGATCCTTGAATACAGGGAGGCCTCTCGCCTGTTGCCCGGCGACACCAAATCCATGAATAGAGAGGAATACGAAGAGTTGGCTAGGATTCATTATAGCCTGGCCCTGATGTATACAAAAAAAGACTGGTGGGATTATGCTCTGAAAGAAGCAGAAATCTGTTTTGAACTGCTACCAACCCGGGAACATTTTGAAATGCTTACGCTCCTGAAGAAAAGAACCAACCTTCAAGATACAGAATAAGTATCCCCCCCCCCCCGGGGGGGGGGGGGGGAAAAAAAAAACCCAACGCTGTTTTTTTCTTGCGCTTAACAAACAAAACACAACACACAGCAGTCTTCTCTCCACAACCACACCTTAT
>CAYXMX010000068.1:0-6908 GCA_964466265.1 uncultured bacterium
AGTCGGGGTGAGAGGATTCGAACCTCCGACCTCGTCGTCCCGAACGACGCGCGCTAACCGGGCTGCGCTACACCCCGAATTGTAAATGACTTACGTAATGTAAAAAGACCTGTAAGGGCTGCCTGTCCGCCGCAGCAAAGCAAAGGCGGGCGCTGCACCCTGAAAAGGGTTCGGAATTTAGAATGATTATAAAAGGGAATAAATGTTATTATCGTAATGCGCCAATATTATTCTACATTTGTTTCGAGAAATATTGGCGGTTTTTTCAATAGTTCTTTATTAAACAGTTTTAGAGCTGACAATGCTTGATTCTGTGTTGCAGACGCAACATTCTCAATAACAACAAGATGAGTCAGAAATTTATTCGCGGCGTTATCATTTAAAGTGGCGGGGTGTTGTTTGTTATGGAAAAGAATAAATCTCTTTACCCATTGAAATAAGTGTTTTCCGTTCGAATGCGGTAGTGTTTTGTCCTAATGAGATGTCTGAATTGATCGACCTGCCCGCCCCTTTTTATTAATTTTAAATGTGGCAGGCGGGGAAGTTTCAGTTTGCGTTTCAAATGCAATTAAATTATATTAATATTAATTATGAGCAAAATATCTGAATTTTAGAAAGGGTAAAATATGATGTATTCAGGTTCGGAGAAAGAAAATAACGATTCCGCATTTTCACATGGAATACCCATAGTTTGTATATTTATACGGAACATTGGCGGGTTAAAAACAAGTTAGACAGCCATTGATTTTTCTAAAGGGATTAAATTATGAGTCATAAAGTATTTGTTAGTTATCATCACAAAAATGATTCATTCTACAAAGATGAATTTGACAAAATATTTTCAAATGTAATTATTTCTAAATCTGTTGATGGCGGTGATATTGACCCAAATCTGCCAGATGACACTATACGCCAAAAAATACGTGATGAGTATTTACGAGATTCTACTGTTACTGTTGTATTAATTGGGAAAGAAACTTGGCAAAGAAGACACGTTGATTGGGAAATTTCATCAAGTATCAGAAAAACATTACATAGTTCAAGGTCTGGTCTATTGGGGATTCTTTTACCTTCTTACCATACCTATCATAATGTTGAACACGGTAAATATAATCATAATACAATTCCTCCCAGATTATCAGATAATCTCAAATGTGGATTTGCAAAAATACATGATTGGTCAAATAACCCACCTCTAATCTCAAGTTGGGTTGATGATGCTTATGATAATCGTAATATTAATGAACCTGATAATTCATACCCATCTTTTAAATACAATAAATCAGGTGATAGGTGGCAATAATGAAGTGGAAGAAATGGTTAGAAAACTGGGATATGACTTCCCTGAAAATTTCACTCCCTTTTATGGAAATGGAATGGAATCCACAAGATGAAGATAAAACTGCAGCGTGGGAAATGTATATTGAACTCCTTACAAGAATTACTACACAACCATTAAACAGTGAAGATGGCGACGAAAAAACCGCTCTTGATAGTGTTCATTCACTTTTTGCTATAACCAGAGAAATAATTAAAAGGAATGGCAGACATTGTATAGAATTCACAAAAATAGCCGTTGTCGTATTAAATCAAATTATCAGACCATTTACAGCGAAGTGGCACAAGAAATTTTTTGAAAATGCATTTACAAATTCAACGGAATGCAAGCAATTCAGAAACGAATTAACTGATTTACAGAAAATCCTTAATATTTACACTCAAATGTTAGGTCAAATGGCTGGAATGGAAGATGATCTCACAAAATTGGAATACGAATAATTATGCAAAACCTACAAAACACATTAATTAAACTACTCAAAGACGATTCGAATTATACCAGCGAAGGCAAACTGCTTAAGAATAAACTGACAGAAGACGCTCTCAAATTAGAGCCATCACTTCTCAAATATCTTCTTAAAAATGACCGCCTGAAAAAACACTTTTTTATTGATGTAGAAAGCACACTTATTTTTGACAAAGATAAGTTCATTCAATTTGTGAATGATAAAGAATTTCTCCCCGATTCTTATACAAGTTTCAGAAATAAAATCGGGCTTTTGGACGAAGACGGAAAATACTTTTCTGAAAAGCGGGATGTTGTATTGGCTTGGCCTTACAAGGATTGTGTATTGGAAGGTGGGCAGGACAAAGAAGACCAGAAACGGAATGAGATATTTTATAACGAAGTGTTAGCCCCGGATGAAATTGACCGCCTTTTCGACCCCAAAGTACTCACCAATTTTCAACGATACGACAAAGACGGCGAACATAAAAATCCTGATGATTTAAGCCGAAATGATAACCTCATAATTAAAGGCAATAATCTCTTGGCATTGCATTCGCTGAAAAAACTCTATCGCGGAAAAGTGAAACTGATTTATATCGATCCTCCCTATAATACCGGGAATGATAGTTTCGGCTATAACGACAAATTCAACCATTCTACTTGGTTGACATTTATGAAAACCAGACTTCTTGTCGCTAAAGAACTATTATCGAACAACGGTGTTATTTTTGTACATATGGATTACAATGAATCACATTATTGCAAACTTTTATTAGATGACATTTTCGGTAAAGACAAATTTCAGAATGAAATAATTTGGCGAAGAAAACAAGCCACATCTTATGGTAAATCGAAATTTGGTATAGTAACTGACTCAATTTTATTTTATTCAAATTCTGATGAATATGATTTTTTTCCAATTTTCTCAAGGGATGATGAAAATACAAAAAAATATATTAAGGAAAGATTTATTTATGACGATGGTGATGGTAGAAAATATATGAAATCTCCATTAGTGAATTCTCTTTACCGTCCAAATCTGAAATATGTTTTTCAGGGAATAAACCCGCCTGAAAATGGATGGTTGTATTCTAAAGAAAAAATGCAAAAACTATTTGATAATAATGAGTTAATAATTCCAGATAATTCTGATTCACGAATATATAGAAGAATATTTTTAGATGAATATAAAGGACAGGTAATTCAAAGTTTATGGACTGATATACCAATAGTAAATCCTATGGCCAAGGAAAGAGTGGATTTTGATACTCAAAAACCAGAAAAACTAATACATCGAATTATAACATCCACAACTAATGAAAATGATTTGGTTTTAGACTTTGTTGCTGGCAGTGGCACAACTTTAGCTACTGCAATGAAAATGAACAGAATATTTATTGGTGTTGAACAAATGGATTATGTCAATTCAGTAACAATAGATAGGTTAACTAAAGTAATTAATGGCGACAAAAGTGGTATTAGTGAATCCGTTGACTGGCAAGGTGGTGGCTCATTCATATACGCCGAACTAAAAAAATGGAATCAGAATTATATTGATGAAATTGAAGATGCAAAGACAAAGAAGAAATTGCTTACCATCTACAAAAAGATGAAAGCAGAAGCATTTTTCCGTTATGATGTGGATTTAAGTCAATTTCCTGCCCGAACGACGAAGGCAGGCGGGGAAGAAAACGAGTTTTCAAAACTTGAATTAGACCAGCAGAAAGAAGTGTTGATTACATGTCTTGATAAAAATCATCTTTATGTGAATTTGTCTGAAATGGATGATACCACTTATGATATTTCTGATGAAGACAAGGCGATGAACAAAAAATTCTATGGGTTGGATTGATGAAAAAAGAGATTATAAAAACACTTACCAACGAATTTGAATCCTATGTGAATTTTACCAATCAGGGTGTGGAATTCTGGTTTGCCCGGGATTTGCAGCATTTATTGGGGTATTCAAAATGGGACAATTTTCTGAAGGTAATCCACAAAGCCAAAATTGCCTGCGAAACATCTGGCCATCTGGTTGAAGACCATTTTGCCGACATCGGGAAAATGGTAAAAATTGGTTCAGGGACAGAACGGGAAATAAAGGATTTAATTTTGACCCGTTTTGCCTGTTATCTAATTGCCCAGAACGGGGACCCGCAAAAAGAAGAAATTGCCTTTGCCCAGAATTATTTTGCAGTTCAAACGCGAAAATTAGAAATCATTGAAAAAAGAATCAATGAATGGGAAAGGCTAAAAGCACGGGAAAAACTTACCCTGTCTGAAAAGGATCTTTCAGCCGTAATCTATGAACGCGGTATAGATGATTTGGGGTTTGCAATTATTCGTAGTAAAGGTGATAAAGCATTATTTGGTGGCTTTTCTACACAGGAGATGAAGAATAAATTGAAAGTGCCCAAGAGCAGACCCCTTGCGGATTTTCTACCTACCATCACAATCAAAGCCAAAGATTTCGCTAATGAAATTACCGTATTTAATGTGAAGAAAAAGGAAGACCTGAAAACCATACGAACCATTTCGGAAGAGCATATCAAAAACAGTAAAGGTGTTCGAAAACTCTTAAGAGAACGGGGGATAATTCCCGAAGATTTGCCGCCGGAAGAAGATGTTAAAAAGTTACGCCGTCGGTTGACCTCTGAAGAAAAAACGATGCTTAAAGACATATCCGGGCTTGAAAAAGATGATAAAGAGTAGCAAATAAAATGGCATCTCTTTTAGACAGAGTTAATATTTATTCCGAAGATGGGCTTATTGTTTATGAGCAAAAAGAATTCGTCACTGGCAATCTTAATTCCCATATTGAATTAAGACCGTATCAGGAAAAAGCTGTTTCCCGTTTTGAATATTATTTTAATGGGTTCCCGCAAAAGAAAAATCCTGCACATCTTCTATTTCATATGGCAACCGGAAGCGGTAAAACCATTTTAATGGCGACTAATATTCTCTATTTGTATAGCCAAGGTTATCGAAATTTCATTTTCTTTGTGAACTCCACAAACATCATCGAAAAAACTAAAGTGAATTTTCTGGCGAAGGACAAATCCAAATACCTTTTCAATGAGAAAATTATTTTCAACCATAGTGACGTTCAGGTTACAGAAGTGGATAATTTTGAAGGTGCCAACCCGGACGACATCAATATTTTGTTTACAACCATTCAGGGGTTACACACCCGTTTGAGAAATCCCAGTGAAAACACAATAACTTTTGAAGAATTAGCCACCACCAAACTGGTATTACTCTCTGACGAAGCCCATCATATTAACACAATGACACAGGCAATTCCGGTTACGACAGAACAAGATTTGGAAAGCAGTTGGGAACGAACAGTTCAAAGAGTATTTGAGTACAATTCTGAAAATATATTATTAGAATACACAGCCACTATCAATTTAGAGAATGATCGAATCAAGGCGAAATATGAAGACAAATTGCTCGTGCAATATTCATTGAAGGAATTTCGTTTAGATAAATATTCCAAAGAAATAAAAGTACTTCAATCGGATGTGGAACCGCTGAATCGAATTTTACACGCTTTAATTTTGAGCCAGTACCGACGGAAAGTTGCCGTAAATAAAGGGATGCACCTAAAACCGGTTGTGCTGGTGAAATCCAGATTAATCAAAGAATCTGAACAGGTTGAAAAAGATTTTTATGACCTTCTTGATAATTTAAGAGCATTCCATATTGCAGAAATTGAAAAGAATGCGACGACAACCTTACTTAAAACTGCATTCAACTTTTTTCGGGAAAATGGTATTACAAATTCAAATCTTGTTCGTGAGCTGAAAGAAGAATTCCGCAAGGAAAAATGTATCGGTGTTAATTCTGAAAGCAGCTATTCTGATGATGTTCAACTCAAACTGAACTCTCTTGAAGATTATGATAATGAACTTCGGCTTATTTTTACAGTCAAAATGCTCTGTGAAGGGTGGGATGTTCTCAACTTATTTGACATTGTTCGCATTGATGAATCCAACGGCACAAAAAGTACAACGAATCAAGAAAAACAGTTAATCGGTCGTGGTGCAAGATATTCCCCTTTCCAACTGGATGATTCACAAGAAAAATTTAAACGAAAATTTGATGAAGATTTAAAAAATGAAATGCGTTGTCTGGAAGAACTGTATTACCATTCTGTCAATAATTCCAATTACATCCGTAGCTTGAAAACAGAACTGGTTAAAAGCGGAATTATGGAAGAAACCGGGAATCAGGTTGTGTTAAATCTGAATGTGAAACCGGAAATAAAGAAAACAAAATTCTGGAAGGAAGATTATATTTTTGCCAACAAGCGTATTGAATTTGACCGTGCAGGAATAGAAGGCTTCCGTGATTTAGAAGAATTGGAAAAGAAAATATATTCTTATGATTTTCATAGTGGAATCGTAGGCGAAACCGCTATTTTCAACGATGAAGAATTACCCAAAAACGAGAAGAAATTAAAAATCAGAAAATTGGGAGATTTTGGCACAAAAATAAACCGAAAAGCATTAGATAGAATTCCATTTTTCAGATTCGATCATCTTAAACAGTATTTCCCAAATCTCAAATCTATTGATGAGTTTCTTACTTCATCGGATTATTCAAAAGATATTCGGATTGATTTGAATGGTCCTGAAGAAAAACTGCCCAATCTATCAACGAAAGATCAACTATCCGTTGCTTTAAAAGTTTTCTCCGTTATTCAAAATGATATTTTAAAACGAAGCCACCGTTATGAAGGCACGACAAAATTTGAAGGGAATCCTGTTTATTCTGTTGTGGAAGACAAAGTATTGCAGATTGTTGTTAGTGATAGCGGAAGCCAGCAATACGGTGTTTCGATGAAAACAAACCCAGATGATGATTTTCGTTTACCTATTCATCAAAAAGGCTGGTATGTTTATGAAGATAATTTTGGAACATCAGAAGAAAAATACTTTGTCAAGTACATCAACAATATGATTGATGATTTAAAGGGTAAATATGACGATGTTTATCTTTTACGGAATGAAGGTCTGTTTAAAATTTTTCGATTTTCAGATGGTCAGGCACTTGAACCGGATTTTGTACTTTTTATGCGAGAAAAGGAAACAAAAGAAAAATTGAATTATCAGATATT
>CAYXMX010000069.1:0-3936 GCA_964466265.1 uncultured bacterium
ATGAAGGAAGGACCAACACGTTGTATTTTCGCAGGTCCGTCCGGCGAACATCCATAAAATTTAAAAGGGTTGCCCTTGTTTTCAGACGGGAATCCAGGAGATGCCAAACAGATCCGAAACTGTATTGACTGATGGAGGAACCACCTATGAGTGCAATTTTTGGTGGATGAAGTAATTGAACATCATTTCCCCCAAGGTCCGGTCCTGTTTCTGCCAGAGCAGTGCCAATACCCACCACATTTATACCAGATTCCAAAGCTATGGCTGAAAGAGTCTCTAAATTCAAATCTGAATTGGATTGTTTCCGGATTAACAGGCTGCCGGCCGGATAGAATTTGCCCCCGATGGTGACCGGTTCTATGATGGCGAAAGTATTGATTTTATTTTCCATCAATCGGGATAAGGCGATGTAAATGCCGTCTTCAGCACCGTTAATCATAAACCCATAATTTTCATCAGGATTCAGAACCTTCCCATCGCCAGATAAATGTTTATAAGGACTTAAATCAATTCGAGGAAGTGACGTGGTATAATAGCCCTGTAATCCAAAGGCTAGGGGGAGTGACCATGCAGTGACATCATATAAAGTAGACCCTCCTTTTTTTAATACTTCCAACCGTTCTTTTTCCATAGATTTGGTATCAAATCTGATATCAAACTGGAGAATATTTTGAATCAACGCTTTCAGGGGTTGATTCAATGGAACGATTAAAGCACCACCTTTAATAGATGCATTTCTAATTTTTTTATTTTCGGTTGTTTCAGCAGATGACAACCGAATAGTTTTTCCAGTGAAATAAACATTAATGGATTGCCTTTTTAACGTTTCGGCTAACGCATCCAAACGATCCAGGTTATCAGTTAAAGGAAATACAAATGCTTCATTGGGGTTGCTGTTAATCGCATTTTTGCGAATGTTGTAATAATCTCTTAATAATTTTTTCCGGTTAGAAGCCACCGTAGAAAGATTTGCCATGGAACTAACGAATTGATGGTGCACAGCTTCCCGGAATGAGGTTTCGGAGCCATCGGGGCGTTTAATGAATTGACCGGACGTACGGGATTGTTCGTACAATATGCCGACAAGACCGGCAAAAATTCCCCAGGAACTACCATAACCGGGATAAATTTCCTCGTTCCAGTCCCGAGTATAATAACTCCAGCCGTATTGATTGAAAGCATCTGCCTGATCTTTGGCGAACTGTTCCCACCATTTATAAAGAGATGGATGATTATATGGATTAAATGGTTTTCTTGGAGGGTTGAATAAATATGTATCATATGCCCCCATTTCATGGGAATCTACCAATAGTTGAGGATTCCACTCTAATATTGCTTGGACTTTACCACGGGTTTCCGGATGAACCGTTACAAACCAATCCCTGTTTAGATCAAATAAATAATGGTTAGTGCGTCCCCAGGGCCACATGCCCCGGTGGTTTAAACTTTGAACATCAGGATTAGGAATCACCCCTCCCCATTGTTGATGTTGAGCTAATATACGATCCCGTCCATCAGGGTTTTCCAGTGGATCAATGCAAACGATCACATTCTCAAGTATTTTTTTAGTTTTCTGATCAGTTCCTGCCACCAATTGATAAGCCAGAAATAAAGCAGCATCTGTACTGGATACTTCATCTCCATGGATGGCATAAGCCATCCATGCGACCGCTGGCGTAGATTGAATTATTTTCTCCACATTCTCTTTTGTTGAAAATTTCCGGGGATCAGCCAGTTTATTAATATTTTCTTTATATTGATTGATTTTCTTCTGATTATTTTTACTGGTAATGGTTAAATAAATAAGTTCGCGTCCCTCATAGGTCTGACCATAGCTGTGGAGTGTTGCATTTTCCGCGGAGGTATCTAAATATTTAAAATATGTTTTTGCTTCCCAATGCCTCACCGGTCTGGATCCCAGCTCAAAACCAAAGAATTCAGATGGAGACTGGATATTGCTGTTATATTCCCCATTAAAGAAAAAAGGTGTATCATATTGTCCCAGGCCCGATTGTTCATTCGTTCTCATGGCCTGGCCATATGTCAAGCTGATTAATAATAGGGTGGCTATTTTATTCATTTTTTACCTCTGTTGATTGAAATTGTTTTCCATAGAAACGCCATGATAAGTGGATGTTTAATTTCTTTTTTCCATTTCCGGCTCCAGATCAACGCCTAATCCGTCTGCAATTCGGTTGATATAATTAAAATAGGCAATGACCTGTGCCCCATCACTAATGGCTGCTTGAGAAAAACCAACTTTCTCTAACTTCCTGATATCATTTTTGGACATTTTACCAGGTGTGATCGTTAATTTTTCAGCCCATTCACAGAGGGCATAATCTTGATCGGATAAAGCAGCAGTTCGCCAGTTGCGTTTCAAATGTTCTGTCAGTTCATTATTCTGGACTTCATCCCGGAAATCATCCCCATGGGCTTCCGTTCAGTAATGGCAGTGGTTTGCCCGGGAGACCACCACGGCGAGCATTTCCCTCTGGGCGCGTGTTAAACCGGATTCTCCATGCATGATGGTTAAGTAAAAACGCATGGAGTCCCTGAGCGCTGCCGGGTTTTGGCTCATGACTTTTAATATATTATATACTTTGCCCGATCGCCGAATCGCTTTCTTAAATTCATTTTTTAATATACCATCGGCGGCGTCAGGCTCTATGGTTCCAATATATGCCACTATTTTAGTCCGGACATAGTCAGAAGGAAAAAGTCAGACCGATTGAAATAGTATTATCCTCTGGTTTGTAAAAAGCATCCGGGAGCATAACATAATTATCATCATCCGTTGTATATCCGGGCGCAATCTCTCCGTATAAATTTTCATAATCCGTGACGGTAAGATAATCACCGTTGCTATCTAAAGCGTACGAATAACTTTTTGCTATTTTTTCCAATTGATATTTCGAATCAAAATCATATAAATAATTAATATCCAGCGTTAATTGATCTTGGAATATTTTAAAAGACAGAACAAATATGCTATTTAATAAATATTTTTCAATATTATCAAAGCGGGGTTTAAAATATACCTGCCAGTTAATGGTCATGGCAGGGGCCTCAAATGTCCGTTTATACTTTGGGCGTAAAGAATGGCGGTTTAATGTTGCGGGACCTTCGTTAATATATTTTTCTTCCTCAAATAATGCAGCGTAACTAATGGAAAAGTATGGTCCGAATCGATATTTCCCTCCAATCCCGACGTTGGCTCTTCGATCCAATGCGCTCAATGAATCAAATCCCAATTGGGCAAAAATGAAAGGCGAAAAAGTTTGATTTGCAAATAAATCTAATTTTAGTGTCGCACTTCCATCATTTTCATAAGGATTTTTATTATAAGTTGAAACGGTCCGACTGACTGAGAATAATAATTCTGTATCCGGCAAAGAAAGATTGCCCATTCGTATCAGTCCAATTTTTGTTATAGAAAAATATCCATTAAAATAATGATAATCTACATTACCTGACCTTCCTAAATAAGATCCGGAAATTTTTATGGCAGTCTGTTCACAATAAAGTGAAGAAATAATAACTAAAGTAAGTAAAAGAGGTTTCATTGAATTCCTTAATATGGTAAGTGAATCAGTTATAAGGGCTAAATTTAATTTATAAATGGTCAAAAAAAAACAGGGCAGTGGTCTGCCCTGTTTTTTAATCATTTTAATGGATGATTTATTTTTTAAGGTTTTTTATCTTTGTCAGGATTTTTTTCATCAACCGGTTTGTCATCTTTTGGTTTATCGTTACTATCGGATAATCCTTTTGAAGAACCAATATTGGGAGCGGGTGCCGATTTCGACGAAGATGCAGCTGCCTTTTCGGAATGGCCTTCCGGAGAAGATTTTCCACCAAATAAACGTTTAAAAAATGATTTTTCTTTAACAGCTTCGTCCGAGAACGACCCTTTAGCAGGAGGAGCAGCTTCAT
>CAYXMX010000069.1:4036-6580 GCA_964466265.1 uncultured bacterium
TGCCAAGACGACTGGCGGATGATCCCCGGGTTGATTTGGTTGTTCCTTTAGCTTTATCCTTCATTGCTTCATCTGAGAATGACCCTTTAGCAGGAGGAGCAGCTTCATTGCCAAGACGACTGGCGGATGATCCCCGGGTTGATTTGGTTGTTCCTTTAGCTTTTTCTTTCATTGCTTCATCGGAAGAGGAGGGTTTTGATGTGGGAGCTGTTTCGTCACTGAGTCGATTGGATGAAGATGCTTGTAGTTCTTTAGTCTTGATTTTTGTTTTTTCTTTTACAATCTCATCTTTCTTTTTGTCAATCTGAGGTTGAGCATAGATTAGTCCGATTGATAGTATTAGAAAAGAAACCAAAAGTAGTTTGATAGTTTGTTTCATTGCGAAACCTCCTTAATTATTAAGATTATCAGACCTAAATGACTATTAGGGGGTAAACCTTATTGGATAATATAATTGTATTACCAGAAAAACAATATACTTTTTAATTATTTGATATATATCACACTTATTTAACCCAAATTTATTTCATTCAACTATTATTACTCCGGCATAGGTCAATCGTATGAATCGGACTTGACTTAAAAGCGAAGAATGAGCGTTGAGTTAAAAACGATAGTGCTAATTTCCCCGTCCTTAAAGTCTCCTCCTTCGTCACATTCTTAACTCAAAGTCTGCAGTAGTTTTGATTGTTTTCATAGGAATATCCATTGCCGGTTTAATATATTAACTGAAGGGGTAAATAATGAAAGTTAAACGATTAATTCGTTGTTTTAAATAGTTTTGGATCCAATGTATAAAGAACCCAATCAGCATTTTTCTGAAATGCAGATAAATGGTGTGCTCCCATATAACTAAAAGAACTCCTGAGTCCTGCCTCGATTTCATTAATAATATTTTGAACACTTCCTTTGTATTTTACAATTGTTTCGTCCCCTTCAATGAAATTAGGTACTTCCTTATGCTTTACTTGAACGCCAAAGGATGCAGAACCGCGATAGGCCTTATATAGGGTCCCATCATATTTTAATACATTCCCTTCAGCTTCTTTGGTTCCGGCAAACATTTTTCCCATCATTACCAGGTCAGCTCCCAATCCTAAAGCTTTTGCAATATCTCCAACGTTAGTTACACCACCATCGGCTATAATCAACGATTTGGAGCCGGAGGCCTCCTTTTGATTTTTACATTCTTCCAGCGCCGTAACAATTCCCTGTCCGATACCAGTCATAATGGAAGTGCTGCACATGGATCCGTTGCCGATACCGACACGGATGGCATCAACCCCTAAATCAGATAAATAGGTAAATCCTTCCCTGGAGGCCACATTCCCGCAAATAACAAATGTATTTCTTATGGATTTGATATAATCTATCGTCGGCTCAACGGACCGGTTAAACCCGTTGGCTACATCCAGGATGAAATATTTTGCACCTAATTCGATAAATTGGGCCACCGTATCTTCCTCATCTAATCCCACAGCGACAATTACATCCATTTTATCATTGATGATTGAACGATACTCATTTATTCTGTTTTCAATTGCCTGAAAGCGATGAATAATTCCCAGCATATCATTTTCAAAAAATTTCCGGCACATTTTAATACCACAGATAGTATCCATGGGAGCAGGAAGGATCGGCATGCGAAGTGTTTTGGCAAATTCACCGGTGCCCATTTGAATGGAAAGATTAATATCATGCCTGGACTTCACATTTGATAAATGTCTGGGTACGAGGGAGATGGATGTGTAAGTATAAGTTGGTTTCATCATTATCCTTAATAATAATCGAGGGTATAATTTACGAAACGGATCAGCCAAATATGAATTAAAGTATAAATTTATTATGACAGATATGCGGAATTCTTGCGGTTATTAAAAGTTTTAATTAATATCTGTTAAACCTATTAAATTCACTGAAATATCTCTTGCTTTTTCCTGCCAAAATGAGGTGCTTTTAAAGCTATTATTTGGATAAAATACTAAAATGTCTAATTAAAAAAGGAAAGTTAATTAAAGGGGATAATAGAAATTGTTTGAACAATGTTTTAACTATCTGGGTTGTAAAAATAAAGACTGTATCATGCATGGACAAGCTAAAGATAGTCACTGCTGGGAGGTTGAGGGTACAGAATGCAACCATATCGGAATCAAATATGTGCAGACACATTTTAAAGGTAGTAAAATTTCGCAATGTATTAAAATCAACTGTTTATATATTCAATATGCTATAGAGCATAAAATTTTAGACCAGCCAAATCGGAAAGAACTCTCAATATAATTCTCCCCCAAAACAGTCTTCACTTTGTTTTGGTGTGCATGGAATCAGCAGAAGAAAAATATTATAGTGGATGAAGTAACGGAAGAAGGGACATGCCCTCTGTTCAGACGACAGAAGGTAGTGGAAAAAATGGAATTCCCACTAATTCCTACTATGATTTTAATGAATAGAACCCCCTCAAAATAAGGAGTTTTTCGAGGATATACACAGTGTGGCTCGGGCCGGAATCGAACCAGCGACACAAGGATTTTCAGTCCTCTGCTC
>CAYXMX010000070.1:0-6546 GCA_964466265.1 uncultured bacterium
TATATTATTGACAGGGCTTTTTTTCATATTTTAATCAAACGTCTTGGACAGATGTAGGTATTATGTAATACATATAATTACCATTCGTTTAAGTATAATAAATAATTCGTAAATTCACCACCCATGGCGGCTGCTTCTCCCTTTCTTTGGGAGCTTGCGATCAGAGCGCAGCCGCCAATTATTTTTTTATAAAGGAGGCGTATCAACCAGATTCTTTTCCATGGAACTCATTTATTCATCCTATCGTACAAGGCCAAGATCGCAAGCGTAAAACTCAAAGAAAGGAATACGCCATGAAAAAAAAAGATAATAAGCCTGCAGGAGCATGGATTGTTTTCATAACCTTTGCAGTCGTAGTAATCACTGCAATTACCATTCAACATCAGACCTCTACTCTATCGATGACCGTCCCTGACGACCCAATCGTCATAAGAAAAGGAATAACGCTGAAACCTGAAACTTTCAGTCAGGTTGTATTGAATGAAGAAGAAACCCGAACAGACGTAACAGTAACGAAAACTCCGACTGTAATTTCCTTTGGCAAAGCGTTCTCCATTGCCCGGAGTGCTCTGGGACCAAATGAAACGTTCACCTGGAATGGAAAACAATATTCAACCAATACAGCTGTAGAAGCAACTGATCCAAGATTAACAGAAAACCGGGATATTCACTTGGCGGATGCCAATGACTCGCTGGATAATAGCTTTTCACAAGCCATCACGCCGGAATTCTAAACCCCAACGCCAAAAAAACCTTGCGAAGGGATATTCTCTTCGCAAGGTTTATATTATTTTTTGTTCTCGATATAATTCAGATGCTGGATTAAGAATTTGAATCTACTCTCAATATAAAATGTTCGATTATTATCAGACACAATAGAACCAAGTTTGACTTTATAATCCATCGGCTTAAAAGTATTAATTACTATTAATCTCATTATTAGACAGAAAACCTCTTTGATTCAAAATTCCATATCAAAAAAATCAATTATATTACATCCACCCAATGAGGTTCTATCCAAATTAAACATCGTGCAGGGCTTGATTCAAGTCTTCAATCAAATCTTCAACCGATTCGATACCCACTGACATTCGTATCAGTTCATCTTTTATCCCTGCATTTTTTCTTTCGTTTTGTGACATACCCGAGTGAGAACTAATTGCAGGTCTGGTTACCAAGGATTCTACTCCTCCCAAACTGGGAGCATTGATGAATAATGATAGTCGAGAAATAAAATATTCTGCTTCACCAAGGCCACCATCCAATTCAAAACTGATCATACCACCAAACCCATCAAAGAATTTTTTTGCCCGTGAATAACTTGGGCTACTCTTTAATCCTGGATAATTTACTTTTCTTACTTTGGAATGGTTTTCTAAATATTGAGCAATAACGAGTGAATTACTATTCTGTCGTTTAACCCTTAGGGATAGCGTCTTTAATCCACGATATAGGAGAAAACACGCGTGAGGATCGAGAGTTCCCCCTAGATGATTCAGTTTATGGCGAATAGACTCAATGATTTTTTTCTCACCAACCACAACTCCAGCAACAATATCTGTGTGGCCGTTTAGATATTTCGTAGCACTATGAATGGAGAGATCGAACCCATGTTCTAACGGACGGTAGTTCACAGGAGATGCAAACGTATTATCAATCAAAGAATAAAGATTATTTTCTTTAGCGAATTTAATAATAGCATCCAAATCCAATACACTCATTAACGGATTCGTGACAGTTTCCACATAGATCAACTTTGTCTGCGGTTGAAGTTTCTCCTGCCAGCAGGATGAATCCATTCCATCAAAATAATTGCACTCTATTCCTAAATCTGG
Organism: uncultured bacterium; assembly: GCA_964466265.1. Lineage (GTDB taxonomy): Bacteria > Fidelibacterota > Marinisomatia > Marinisomatales > TCS55 > JADFRD01. The sequence goes on from CAYXMX010000070.1 coordinate 1,836, forward strand.
AAAATCCTTATTAATTAAATCATGGGTTCCCCCGTACAATGAATCATGAGCGAGAAAATGATCGCCTGATTTTAACAATGATAGAAGGGTTGTTGAAATTGCAGCCATTCCACTGGAGGTAACCAATGCATCTTCTCCATTTTCGATTGCTGCAAGTTTCTGATGGACAGCCAGGTGATTAGGTGTATTATTTAATCGTATATATTTAATATCATGATAATCAGTTGAGCGGATCATTTCAAATGTTGAGGATTGAAAAATAGGCAAACTAACAGCATCACCATACTTTTTTTCCGGCTCACCGGCATGAATGAGTTTAGTTTCAAAAGATTGTCTTTTATTCATTAATTTCCTTTATGATGGTTCAAATGAAGATAATTCCTTAAATAAAAATGATCAAAGGAGTCAATCGGGTATTGGAGTTTATCATTTTTCTTATTAGTATAGTCCGTAAATTTTTATTCAATGAACGGAAAATTAGAGCATGGCAAAAGAAAAGAAATATAAAGGTAGTAAAGTAAAGGTTGAAGTACTGGTTAATAAGTTAATTAAAGATAATATGTATGATCCAAATGATGAGGAACTTTGGCTTATCGATGAATATGATCGATTTAATACTTATGCAAAACCGCTTTTTGACGTATTTGAAAAATATTATGGAGCTGTTTGGGATGATTTAAGAAAACGAAGACGAATGAGCATTGGAATTTTTGAAGAACATTTAGACCATCCGAACTATTACTTACTAGATATGCTTGTATATGATTTTATTAAAAAAACCGTCAAACGGAAAGATTTAAAATCTCCTCTTATGCTTCAAAAATTGCAAATAGTATATATTGACGATAGAATTATTTTAAACTAAAGATAATATTCAACCTATTTTGTAATAATTAATTCTCCAAAGAATAAATTTGGGACAATTAGTCATGAATTAATTATCCACAGTTGTTATCATTCGGCATATAGCATTAATTCCTAATTCCAGATATAAAAAACTAGTCATCAAGACTCGCGGTAAATAGGGGACGAATCATAAACAAAAAAATCCCCTCAAAAGAGGGGACTTTTTTCACTGAATTTTAACAGAAGTGAAATAGACTAGTCTATAATCTCAACGTTTTCAGCTTTCGGTCCTTTTTCGCCTTCAACGACTTCAAAAGAAACTTTGTCACCATCTTTGATATAAATCCCTGGGGCTATACCAGATGAATGAACAAAATAGTCCTTACCATCGTCTCCGGAAACAAAGCCGTAGTTCTTATTTCTATTAAAGAACTTCACTGTACCTTCTTGCATGATTTCCTCATTGTTATTAATAAATATAGCTATTAACTGATTTATAAGCTATAAGCTCCTGAAGTTTAAACAATTATTAGTATAAGTGACTAATTATTTATCCGTGAAAACGATCATGTATTTTCAAGCATAATCCCCTTCTTTTTAAAGTGATGAGAGCATTTGTTTTACTACTAACTATTTGTCAAAATTCAATATGTACAACTCCACAATGTCCGCTTTCTTCTCTTTGAAATTAAATAAATATAATGATAGTATTTAATCCAGAGGAAGGCTTGCTATGATTTGTTTAACTTCCACCCGTTTATTTAAAAGGATTTCTAATGAAACCAATTATGATAGCGGGAACAGGTGCAATTACGCTCTCACTGATCCTTTACTCTCTTGCATTAATTCCTATATTAAAAAATCGATTTATTTTAAAGAAGCATGTTTTATTGCTTTCCATCGGACTGATCTTTGAATTGATTGCTGTGATCTTTATGTCCATTGGATCCAACCACTCTTTACTATCAACACAACACGGGCTAACAGGCTTGGCTGGATTATTCATTATGAGTTGTGTCCTATTATTAAGTTGGAAGACCATAATCCCAAAGCCAAATGGTTTACCCTTAGGTGAAAAGTTATTTTTTCCTTTTCTCCTCGCTTACCTCCTTTGGATTGCTGCATACATATCAGGCGCTATAGCCGGGATGAATTCAGTATAGTTTTCAAATTTTAGTGAAAGGATTTTTCTCAATGAAAAAATATTCTAAAATAAAATTTTTCATTTTAATTATCACCGTTGGTTTTGGTGCTTCGCTTCCTCAAGGAATTTCAATCCATCAGTTAAGCAATGGATTAAGTATCATTTTGATAGAAAATCGTTCACTTCCAATGGTAGGGATAAATGTAGTAGTTAAAACCGGTTCTGCATATGAAACATTTTCTACGAGCGGTATGAGTCATATGCTAGAGCATCTCCTTTTTAATGGCACAACCACTAGATCTCAAAAAGAACTGTATGACGCAACCGACCAGATTGGAGGTTACAACAATGCCAATACCGGGAACTATTACACAAATTTTATGATGGTTACTCCTGCTGAAAATATACTTCAAGGTATGAAAATTCAATCAGACATGTTATTCAACTCGACCTTACCTGAAGAAAATTTTGAAAAGGAAAAGGGCATTGTTATGGAAGAAATTGCCCAAAGTATGGCCAATCCGGCAGCCCAAATTGATCAAGATATTCAATCTATTCTTTTCAAAAACCATTCCTTGTCTTTACCAACGCTTGGAACCTACGCTACTATAAAATCATTACCTTTAGCTTCAGTCAGGAGTTATTATGAGGGAACTTATGTTCCCAATAATATGGTTTTAAGTGTAATCGGAAATTTTAATTCAGATGAAATGTTGGAATGGATTAAAAACATTTACGGTCAATCAAAACCTGGTTCAGTTTTTCGCCCGATCGATAGCAATTTCGCAACGGGATTTGAACTATCGGATTTAATTTTAGAAGATATCTATCATCGTTCCCATAAAGATTCAACAACGCTTATTCATCTGGCTTTCCCTTTACTACAATATCCCGAGTCAGGGTTTTTTGAATTATTGGACGAAATACTCCCTTCAAAGGTAGAAATACTTGAATTGAAAGCAGAACAAAAGTTTAAAGAACTGTCTAATATATCCGCTGAACTTCTCCAATCACCAGTGAAAAATTTTCTCATTCTTAAAGCAACTACTCAATCTGAAAAAAACTTGGATGCCATCATATTATACTTAAATAATGCAGTAAAAAATATGAAATTTTCGATGACAAAGGAAGCGGTAACTGCCTTCTCTTCTTCTCATAAAACGTCCTTTTTCAAGAATTTGGAAAAGCCCCATATGTTTGGAATTTATAATGCTCACGTTTTTGCTCAAGAAGGAATTGATGGATTTTTATCTTCGTTTAATACCGATATTTTTATCACTGCTGCATCTTTATTAAAACGTTTCAGGATTAAAGGTAATCCAATTGTTATCCTTCATCATCCAATGATTAATAAAAATGATAAAATAAAAAATATATCAGCAGTAGAATTATTTGAGGATGACGGTACAGGTACAACTTTAATTGTTAAGCAAAATTCTACAAGTTCCCTCCTGGCTGTTCATTATTTATTCAAACATAAGGCGCAATTCGAAAATCAATACGGAGAAGATGCAGCAAAAATACTCCATGATTGCTTTGATCAAAGAATGAAAACCCCTGAAGTGCAAAAAATCATCTCAAAATATGGTCTTACTTTTACTGTTAATGATAACCCATATATTCCTATGGATAACATTTATCTCCATGATGACTTTGGATACATTCGTGTGGAAGGGTTGGCAGATAATATCAATCATGTTATCTCATTCCTGAACAGTTCATTTCTAGAATTTATACCATCAGAAAAGGAATTTAATAAAGCAACTTCAACATTTTCTGGAAAACACGGTTCCATGATGAAGAAAAATAATGCGAAGGAAAAATTTAATAATCTAATCGTGGATAAAACAATCATTCAAAGAGACTCATCTAACAGCGTTAGCAAACTAACATACACATCACTACTGTTATTTGAGAAACAATATTGGACACCAGAAAACCTGATTATATCGATTGTATCTCCTGAAAGGCCGGAAAGAATCCGCAAATTCTTTTCCAATTTCGGAAAGTCAGATAAAAATAGTGTAGAACCACGTTACACTGATGCCTATAAAATAAACAATGATCCAATCTCTGTAGAATACGATGGTGGTGGGTCACAATCATATCTTTTTTGGGGGTTTATCAAGGAAATCGATCCGACGGATAGACCTGCTTTAACTGCGTTATCTTTGATTCTTTCAGATAAAATCATTTTTAATGTTCGCGAAAAGCAAGGATTAGCATACAGAATGAGTGCCGGAATTAATATAAAGAAAGATAAAGCATTATTTTCGATCCGACTCGGGACAAGACCTGAAAATATCGATATACTTGTACCTCAATTGTCTGGTTTCTTTCTTCCGGGAATCATTGAAGATATTAGTAATAGTAAGTTAGAAAAATCTATAAATATGTATTTAGGACGAATGATGTTTCGCCGATTGTCTAGTATTAACCAAGCATATTATTTAGGCTATTCTCAGTATTTTGAGGGGAATATGGATGCGGATGAATTATTTCTCAATCAATTAAAACGTGTTTCTCTCGAGGAGGTTAACCGAGTGGCCGTAAAATATTTGGATGAAGAAAATCCAATTATCATCATTAGTCGATAATAACATAAACTTAGAGGGTTTTTAAGGATATCACATGAAACAATATTTAATCATTTTATTCTTTTTTCTAAGGCATTGTATCATTTTTAGTTGAAACGTAAGGGAAGCTCCTTGCAGATTTGGG
>CAYXMX010000071.1:0-5974 GCA_964466265.1 uncultured bacterium
CATCATCCAATGATCAGGATAATGAAATGTACGAAGCTTCGGATGCGGATGTGATAAAATTAATGGTTCATCCTTCCTATGCAACAGATGCGGATTCAGGTGACCTTCGTTACAGTAGTAAAGTAACGACCCGTACCGAAACTGTTACTTACGACAATCTGGAGAGCTCTTTGGCTCCCACTGTATGGAGTGACTCCTATGATGCTATTCCAATCATTCGGAATGAAGAACTGATTCTCCTCCAGGCAGAAGCATACATTGGAACGGATGATTACACATCTGCAGAAGCCAATATGAATATTGTTCGAACTGCCGCTGGCCTTGCTGATTATTCCGGAACTGATGCATCCAATGCGGAAGACCGAGTGTTGTACGAAAAACGTTACTCTCTATTTTTTGAAGGACAACGTTTACAGGATATGCGCCATTATGGTCGTACCAGTGAATTACCATTGGATCGTTCCGGTGATGCCATTGTAACATTCCCCATTCCGGAGACAGAATAGACTAATCAATTGAATCAATAAATAAAAAGGGCTCTGAATAAGAGCCCTTTTTATTAGGTACAAATGTGGTAGAATTTAATTGTCCTGTAATTTTTTGTTCATGTATTCTTCAAGAGCTGCATTTAATTCTTTTAAAGCTTCTACCGGCAATGTATCTAAATTTGAGTTAATCTGGTCAATATACATTTGCATATTTCTTGTACTACTTTTTACATCGGATAAATCCTTTACTAATTTAGCGGAAAGCATTCCCAATCTGGTATTTGAACTGTCGATTGAGGCAGCAATAGTCGTAATATTTTTTTCATGTTTGTTTAGAAGGATTTCCAGATTTTTTATGGTGTTCCTGTCTTTTTCCAATAAAGAATTTAATATTTCATCTAAATTTGTTTTAATTTGTTCAACCAATTGTTCCTGCTGCTTTTCGGCCGTTAATTGCACATATTCTACGGTTGCCAAATTGAATCGAGCTGCTTTTCCCTCTTGGGGAATGAATGATAATGTAGTACAGGACATACTGAAAAATAACAACCCAAATGGTGTATAATTAATTAATGCTTTCATAATGATTTTCCTTGTTAATTGGTCTGGGTATTTATTCTTTCAAGGTCTAAAAAGAATCATTCCCCTAGTTTTTCCTACATGGAATGTAGAGCTTGAATTAATTTTCTCATAGCCGAATTCAATATTGCTATCATATGATCAAATCTAACCCAAATCCTTATAATTGATAAACATATTTGTGCGATCACATTTTAGTTTGATCCACCCAGAATATAAAAAAATATTGATCGCGTTTTTGAGATTATCAAAGAAAAAATAAAGTGAATCGGTGAGGAAAAATTCCGGTATATTTTAAAAAATTACTTTTCCCGGATGATTTGAATATTTCTTTGTTTTAAATAATCAAGAATGAAGTTAAAGCAGTCTTCATTCTGCCCAATGATTTCTGGTGGAAATACTCCAGGTTTAACCCAGAGGTCATTTAATAGCATATTGATTGTTGCAGTAGCTGTATATCCCGTTGTTCTGGACATAGATGGAGTATCTGTTTCCGAGTCGTATTCGTCGTATAAATTAAAGTTAATAATCTTTTTTACTCCATTTTCTACACCGGAAATCAGGATTTTCATAATAGTAAATTCGGGTTCACATTCATCCAAATGCCATTCCCCAAACAGATCGCTCGATGTTTTCCCAATTTTGGATTCACTAAATAATCCCTGATCTCTAAACTCTTTCATTACATCAGCATGACCGGGATAGCGCAATGTTTTCTCTTTCATGTTTGGAATATGATTCATGGTATTCAATATGGAACGTAAGCCATCTGTATTAAAAGCCTCCAATTGTCCTATGGGATCAAAATGAATTATTTCCACATCTGACATGGCCGGCTTTACAACAATTTTTCCGTTAATCATCATTCGAGCCGGTCGGGTGTATTCCTCAATGACATCAATGGGTGAAAATGGCGCTTTATAATTAAAAGGAGGCTTTGGATATTTGGGTAGACCGCCAACATAATATTCAAAAGAATTAATTTCTATTTTGGTATTATAATACCCCAATAAATAATTAGGAATTCCGGGAGCCACACCTGCATCCACGATGGCCGTCGCGCCCCTTTCCTTTGCGAATGAAGAAAGATTTAAAGCATTCTCAGGAGAAAAAGAGATATCTACTACATTTTTTCGTGCTTCCAAAATAGTTCTCAGTGCTTCATAACCGAGAAATCCCGGGACAGCCAGCATTACAATGTCAGCTTGCTTTACCCATTGTGATAATGATTGGTGATTTTTGACATCCAAATGTTTTGTTTGTATTGATTGGTTTTGGAACTGAACGGCATCCAGAGATGGCTGATTAGAATCAGCGAGAAAAACTTGATGATTCCGGGCAAGGTCAAACGCCATGGCCCTACCGATCACTCCTGATCCTATTATATAAATATTGGCCATAATTATCCTTCTATTTTACTATGTTTTTTTCAGCCAAAATCAATAACATAAGAATAAAAAGTACTTCCTGAATTTCTTCGATGAAAGTTCTCCAAAATCCGTCAATTTAAATAATCCAATCATTGATTATGATTCTACAGTAACGGAAGGATTCATTTGACCTAAAAACTGGTGAGGACAGCCATTTCCAAAGCAATCAACTGAAAAACAATCAATATTCCCATCAGAAAGACAATTGGTTTTATAATAAAGTTTTGAGATGGATTTATTTATAATCAAGATTTCAGTCGATCAATAACCTGCCAATTCAATTCCATTTAAATTTTTGTATAATTCAACGGTAAACCTATCGGTCATGCTACTGATAAACATGACGATATTAAGAATTTTTTCATAATTTGTGGTTCCTGAATGGTATTGAGGCGGAAGTAATGCAAGAATCTGTTTTTTGCCTACATAATTATTTGTTGTCAATCTGGCTTTTATAAAAGTGTGAAGAAGGAAAGGAATTACTTTAAATCCGGCTGTTTCAATTTTTAAAATCGGCTTAGACTTATAAATTTTCTCCTCAGAGATTTCCAGAATTTTTTCCAATATTTTTGTCAATCTTGGGTCTAAACATTTTAGAAGCGCCTTATCAAAAGCACCTTCAACAATATCCTTTTCGTTTTGATTAAATATTAAGGAAACTTTATGAATAAGCTCATTAATAACCAGGCTTCTTAAGTACGTAACTTTGCTATGTTTATCAATAATATGTCCCAGCTTCTCCTTAAAGAATATGTTTTTACATAAAATTAGGATTTCAGTGAAACTGCCAAGGATTTCTTCAAATGAAATCAATTTTACATTATACCCATCTTCATAATCAATAATATGATAACAAATATCGTCTGCCGCCTCCACTAAAAAGGAAAGAGGAAATCTATGCCATGCGATTTCCTCTTCTGAGTGGCTCTGAGACTTGAGATTTAAATTGATTGCAATCTTTTTATAGGATTCAATCTCTGTTTGAAAAAGTCCGTATTTTTTTAAACTGGCTTTAGGTTCATTACTTCTAATTGGTAATACTTCTTTTGGGTACTTTGTAAATGTCGCATAGGTCCCATAAGTCAAATTCAAACCGCCCCGAATATGTGATTGAAGTTCTAATGTTCTGGAAATGATTCTAAATCCTGCAGCATTTCCTTCAAAGTTTTTTAAATCAGCAATCTGTTTTTTATTTAGTACTTCAAGATATGGTTTTGCCTTATTACTATTAAAATACAATCCAATTGCTTCTTCTCCGGAGTGGCCAAAAGGAGGGTTGCCGATATCGTGAGCCAAACATGCTGATGAAACCATATAGCCAAAATCGCTGGATTTGATTCCGGTTTGCCTGGTTATCTCGGGATATTTATTTAGAATATTTCTACCAACAATATTTCCAATGGATCGCCCCACAGAAGATGTTTCGATGCTATGGGTTAAACGATTTCTTACATAGTCTGACTTTGGCAAAGGCAATACTTGGGTTTTATTTTGCAACCTTCTAAAAGCGGATGAAAAAACAATCCGATCAAAATCTCGTTGAAATTCTGACCGAATATCTGTCGGTTGATTTTTTGAGCCACTTTCCGATCTAATATGAGCATTTTTCAATAGTTTAATCCACTTTTCTCCCCCCATTATATGTTTGTCCAAGTTCATGTATTGTTATTAATAATCATCAGTGTTTTTTTTAACGATATTTTCCATAAAGGACGAATTTTCTTAAGGATCCTAAAATAGACTAAATAGAATTAAAACAAGACCCAAACAATAAATTTCTTAATAAATCCCAAGGCAATAAAAGCGAAAATAGGTGATACATCAATCCCAATACTCATAGGGGGTAAAATATCTTGAAACGGCCTTATCAATGGATCTGTTAATTTATAAATCCACTGAATAATTTCATTGTTTGGATTATGGTCTATCCAAGAGAGAATCACTCTTGCTAATAGACATAAGTAAAAGACCTGAAAAATTAAATCGACTAGTTGATACATATCTGAATTTACCCCTTTGTGTATAATTACTACCTAATGGATTATTTATTGCCCTATTGATTCCCCGGTTGAAATGACCACTAATCATTAATATTTATTCTTAACTATTCTTTTTCGTTAGACTTGTTTCCATTTATTGATCAATATATATTTTATGAATTGACTCAATATTCAAGATCTTCTTATTGATTTCAGCTATTAAACAAGAAGGACTATGCCTATTAAACCAGTAATAATTAGGATTCTTCTTGTTGTCTTGGTCATTTTTATCAATGAGTTAATATTTTCTTCACTTAATGCAATTTTTTTTCAGAATTTTCATGATATACTTCATGGATATCAGATAAAGGAATTTCAAGACCATTGTTTGTATAAAGCAATAGTTGTAGAAGTCGGAATGTCAGCGGGTTTAGTCCTTCTCCTGAAGTTAGTTTTACAGATACACGTCCCTCCACTTCCAAATTTGTTCCATCCTTTAGCAGGGCTGTATGATTAGAATTACACGTTGAACAAGTTTGAGAAATCCCTTGAGAAACCATAAGAACAAGGGTGATAAGTAACAAACGACACTTTTTCATTTTTTAGAATTCTTTAGCATATCATCAAATTGATAACCAAATCAGTTTAAATATGGTTTATATAAAAAATCTTTGTCAAGAATATGATCTACTAACCAATGTTTTAAAAATTCAAAAACATCGTCGCTCAGTTCTTCAGTTTCATGTTGATCTTTAATTATCTGACAATAGATTTTCACTTGCTCAATCAGCTGATTGTGACATTCAATATGGTCCTCTAGATTAGGATATTGTTTTGATTTTAATATCATTTCCTCATGTTCAAAATGATACTCAGTATAGTCAAGAAGTTCTTTGATGATTGTACCGAGATATTCAACTCCCTGAGACGTAATAAGAGCACCAAATAGAGTTTGTAAGATATGAACCAATTTTTTATGGTCATCATCAATTTCAGTTAAACCAACACTCCAAGAATCATCCCATGAAATTACAGGTGGTAGTTCTTTAACCATCAGGTACTCCTTTAAGAATAAATTATAGATTTCATTTATCAATTATGATTTTTAGGTATAATCCCAATTTAACAACAAAACTCTTCAATAATAAAAGAAAAGCAATCATAGTAAATAATGTTTTTCTGATCAATTCAATGTCTAATGATAACGGTAAAACAAAGGTTATTTATAATATTGCAGATATTCTTATTTTCTCGTAATAAGAAATTTTGATTCTGGACAATATTCAAGAAATTTTAGTTGTTTGCCCTTAGATAATAAATTGATTTTATGTGCTCCCCAACTTTTATAAAGAAATTCGAATTGAGTCGAAAATTTTGCACACTCATTATTCTGTCCAATTTTACCACCAATTAACTCCATGTGAAATGCATAATACCCGTCTTCTCGTCAAATTTACAGACATGGTATCCAGTTGAGGGTAAATTGAAGTTAAGAAGT
>CAYXMX010000072.1:0-5915 GCA_964466265.1 uncultured bacterium
GAATTGACTTATCAATCATTCTTAACTCAACGCTTTGCTTATGAGTCAAGTCTGAAGTATTTAACCCAAAACACTTGTCATAATTCTTATTAATTTAATCCAATGAAAAACATCCATCCACTACTGGATGCTGAAAAGCAAGTTCAAGCACGGAAATATGAAAAAGAAAAACGCATGCTCGGATTAATGAGTTCAGTTATTTCTCTGGCTTTTATCCTCTGGTTCTATTTTTCCGGTTTTAGTTATCAAATCGCCCATTTAGGTTTTTCATTTGTTTGGACTTTTTTATTTTATATAATTATTTTTCAAACATTATCTACGGTGATTGGTCTTCCTCTCGGGTATTACTCAGGGTATATCCACGAACATCGATGGGGATTTTCCAATTATACCCATAAGACTTGGGCGATTGATCAAATAAAATCCTTTCTGGTCAGTTTAGCATTATTTCCGTTGCTGCTAGGATTATTATACTGGGTTTTTGTAGCATTCCCCCATTACTGGTGGTTGGTCGCCGGTGGAGCGATGGCAATCGTATCCGTTGTTTTTGTTACTCTTTTTCCTGTCGTGATCGCTCCCATTTTTAATAAATATGATCCCATCGATAATGAAAGTCTCATAAGTCAGCTTACAGTAATTATGGAAAAAGCAGGATTAAAACCGGGTGGATTTTTCCGACAGAATATGAGTAAACAAACCAAGAAAGAAAATGCATTTCTGGCCGGTCTTGGAAAAACGCGCCGTGTGGTGATGGCTGATAATCTTCTCAACCAGATGACCGAAGGAGAAATCACTTCTGTGATCGCTCATGAAGTGGGTCACTATAAATACAATCATCTACCGAAGAATATTGTCATCGGCACTGGTCAGCAATTAATCACCTTTTATTTATTGGATATACTTATGAAAAAATTCTTTCCGGATTTTTTAACATCGAATACGGCCAACCTGGCTCTTTTTCCAATGATTGGGCTCATCATGGGTGTATTATCGGGCTTCTTATTCGGACCATTCAATCACTGGATTTCCCGTTCTTTTGAAAAACAGGCAGATAAAACATCCCTAGAGTTATATCCGGAAAAAGATGATTTTCTGGGAGCCATAGCGGGTCTTGCAAATCGAAATCTTTCTAATGCTTATCCAAATTGGTGGGTGAAATGGCTCTACTATTCTCATCCACCCATTGGCGAACGTTTGGCATTTGCCGAGGAGGTTTATCATGATTGAACAAAAAACACTGGATTTTCTAAACCAGTTAAAGAATAATAATGACCGTACCTGGTTTAACGATCATAAGGAGGAGTATCAATCCGCTCAGTCTAATTTTATTGACCTCGTGGCTATTTTGCTTCATCATATCGCAGATTTCGATGAACGGTTGATTGCTGTGGAACCAAAGGATTGTTTATTTAGAATTTATCGGGATATTCGTTTCTCTAAAAATAAACGTCCTTATAAAACATGGTTTAGTGCTGCGATGACAGGAAGTGGCAAGAGGAGTCTATTCCCTGGTTATTATTTTCATCTTGAGCCGGGGAATATCTATCTGGGAGGGGGAATATGGCATCCGGGAAAAGAAGCTCTCCAACATATTCGGGGATACATCGTTGAGCATCATTCAGAGTTTGAAAAAATTATATTAGGTAAAACATTCAAAAAGCATTTTGTTGAATTAAGCGGAGAACGATTAAAAACGGCTCCAAAGGGATACCCGAAAGATCATCCTCAAATCAGATGGCTTCGCCATAAGGATTTCCTGGTCGGATGTACAAAAAATAATATTGATTTCACTGCAGATGATATTATTGCAGAATTCGCTGGAGACTATCAAGCCATGTATCCATTTATCGAATTTTTACACCGGGCGGTTTTATAAAAGATAATCGTACCGGAGAAATCTCTCGCGTATCTCTGTCTCATTATTTTCATCATTACTACGCTCCCGGTTGAATATTAATTGCTTTATCTCCTTTCATATCAAAATCTGTATCGAATTTTACTCGAAATCCTTCTCTCAGTAACCCAGCCATTTTCTGGAGACGCGGGCTCAAACTCCCCCCATGGAAAAAATAATCATCTCCTTCATCGCTGCGGATAAATCCAAATTTCTTTTCTCGATCGTAATGCCTGATTGTTCCTGTTTTCATATTGAGCCCCTTTTTTGTTTAAAACGATAATAGTAAAGAATAATAATTCCAGTCAAATTAGGAAACCAAACCCATGGATTTGACCAAGAGATTCCGCTAATAGAATAGTCTGTAATTGGCCAGAGAAATTGAGTAGGAAAATAATTGCTGGTATGAAATGGAAAATCCATCATGATGTGAAGGGGCCAACCTAGCATGGCAAAGGCCAACTCTTTTTTTCGATAGGCAATCCATCCGATAACAATAATAACCGTAATAAAACTATGGGAAAAATGATAATTGAAAATGATCCAATCTGGAATAATTTCCAACGGAGGGGGCCCCAGTTGAAAATTTCCTTGTAATACTCGCATCACTCCAAATATTCCAAACGAAAAAAGATCTGGGAAAATTCCAAAAAAGATGGCGACTCCTGGATAACCACGGTATCCGAACAATCCACGGCCCCACAGTCCATGACTGAATATATCCATGCATTATTCCTGAACTTTGATCGAAAGAGTTAAAACATATTTTGCGGCCGGTTCATCCCCCAATAATTCCGGTACCGTCACCAAAATATCAACCGGGATATTCTGACGTTCACCCGTTTCAGCCGCAAGTTGAACGGTCTCCTTTATTTTTTCACCATCCTGACAGGTGAAATAGGCATCTCCCTGAACCCGTTTCAAATAGTCAGCATGGACATTCTTGAATATCAGTACAATTTTCTTCCCTGTTTTTTCAATATGGCGCATAGCAAGAAAGCCGCTGGTCAGATCAGCGCCGATAGTCAACGCTCCGATATACATGGAATTCACGTGATTCTTCACCCGTCGTTTAAAAGGGATTTTAACCACACATTGGTTATCGCTGATTTCAATGACTCTTGGATGACAGAAAAAAATAAGAGGAATTTTGAAAAAACCCAGTTTCCATAGAAATCGGTTTGCTGTGGTAAGATTAGACAGATTCATATCCAATAAATGTTTTTTTAATCACTCTGTTTGGGAGCTCCTCCTGTTTGTAATAAGGAAAGGCTGTTTATTTATTGACTTCCTTCTCAACTAATTTTGCTTTAAAAGGAAAGATGCCATATTTTGTATTAACAAAATAAGTCCCGTCTACACGATAAACTGCTTTCTTTTTGATGATGGAATTAAAAACAGCTTTACCAACAGTCGTTAACTTTAATTCAGCTTTTTCTTTAAAAGTAAAATCCCCTTTTTTTGGAATTTTTATTTTCTTATCACTGAAAAATTTTGAAGCAAATTCATCGTTAATAAATAATGTAAACTCTATTCGATTGAGTTTGATTCCAATCTTGTTGGGATTGTTTCCTTCAAATGTGATTCCCAGTATCAATTTATTGGGTGCTTTTAAGGGATTATATTTCACTTCCGTTACCTTGAAATCGATTTCAAGAGGTTTTACCTGTTTCTTCACCGACTTGATCGCCTGCTTTTTCAAATTCTTAAATTGTCCATTCAGGGGATATGGATGGATAATTAGTAATGATAGAGAAAGTAGTAATACTTGTTTCATCTTTGTCTCCTTGATGATACCCATTTCTTTTTAATCCACTGGTTTTCCAGGCCAATCACCATATCTTAACCTGGTATCATTTTATGGAACATGGTGACTGAATCTAACCATTTTCATTCAAATTTTGTTTTGATTATCCGTAGAATCACTATTCATTTTTCGGGGAATAGAATGATTTCCCAAGAGTCAGCAATATTAATTGGACTTAACAGATAAAGTGATAAATTATACCAGTAACTATATGTCAATTAAACCACAGATTACCATTGCCCTGGATGCCATGGGTGGAGATAATGGAATCGAACCGAATGTTCGGGGAGCCATATCTGCTGCCAACTCAAATCCGGTCCGAATCCTTTTAGTGGGGGATGAAAATGAATTGAAACCATTCCTGGAAAAAGGATCTTATCCGGACGAATCTATTGAAATCATTCATGCTCCTCAAACTATCGAAATGAATGAATCTCCCCGAAAGGCAATCGATGAAAAACCGGATGCATCTATTCTGGTTGCTGCCAGATTGGTGGCTGAAGGGAAAGCAGATTCGTTAGTCTCTGCCGGGGGTACGGGAACTGTTGTACTGGCGGCAGCAAAATATTTACGTCGAATCAGTGGTGTTCGGCGGACTGCCATTGCCACAGTTTATCCTACCATTAATGAATTCAAAAAAAATGATCATCTTGCGTTTATGTTGGACGTAGGAGCTAATGTACAATGCGGACCAGAGGAACTGGTTCAATTTGCCATTATGGGCGCCGCTTATGTGGCGGATATCCGGGGAATTGAAAACCCGACAGTTGCCCTGCTGAATATTGGAGAAGAGGCTACCAAAGGTGGTGAAAAAATGCAGAATGCTTTCCAGTTATTAAAAAATACAACGACCTTGAATTTTATTGGAAATGTGGAAGGAAAAGATATTTTAAGAGGGGTGGTGGATGTGGTCGTCACTGAAGGATTTGTGGGAAACATTGTTATTAAAACACTGGAAGGAGCTGCCCGAACCGTGAGTCAGTTAACCAAAATGGCGTTTAAAGCACGAATTTCCTGGAAGTTGGGACTACTCTTTTTAAGAAAAGGGTTGGCGCTCCTGAAAGAAGTGACCGATTATGCCGAATATGGTGGTGCTCCCCTTCTTGGGTTTGAAAAAATTGTCATTATTGCCCATGGACGATCCAACGATAAAGCAATCTCAAATGCATTGAAAGTGGCCGGAAAATGCGTCCGGGATGATGTCTGTGGCCAAATCAGCAAATATATTAAAGAATTAGAAGGTCAATCCAGACTGGAATACGAACGGCTAAGCCGGGAATTGTAGACATTCCAGGGCATGAGCTTTTATTCTAAAGCTCATGATAGATTGAATCGCTGTCATCTGTCGCTGTATTTTGGAAACCTACTCACTCATGTTTTGATTGATGATTTTGCTTGATGGAAGTGGCCGTTTTGATTTTTTTACTTGAGCAAAATCATCTTATTCACTTTTGTAAATCCATGGGTCTCTAACCGATAGAAATACATACCGGCGCTGACGGGTTGTCCCAGACTATTCCGTCCATCCCATTGGGCGAACTTGTACCCGGCGGGTTCAAAAAGATCCAAAAGAGTGATAATTTCTCTACCTAAAATATTATAAATGATAAGGCTGACGTGAGAGTCTTCCGGTAGATCGTACAGGATGGTTGTGACCGGATTAAAGGGGTTTGGATAATTCTGGTGTAGCGCAAATGCATCCGGTACAGCCACAACCTTTTGAGAAGTCATTCCCTGGGCGACTATATTCCCGTATTGATTATAAAAGGTGTATTGAATAGAAATAAAGGAATCTTCTTTATCCAGTGATTTTGTCAGCTGCTTTAAAAGGCCGCATTCACCCAAAATATCCTCCGGGCTATTGCACTCTTTTAAAAGTTCATCTATCAGTTCTTCTTTTCTGGTCATTTTGCTTTCCTTCTTTGGAGCATTTTGACCGTTTACACAAAATTCTTTATACCCCCGAACACGAAAAAGCTTTAAAAATGATAAATAGTTATTGGGAGGAGGGTGAAAAATTAGATAAATCACTCGAAAGATTATTAGATAAGGACGATCCTATAATCAGCCGATTTGGAATGGTTAATGTCGTGCTAATGAATCTGTCTAGTGCAATAAAGAATGAATTAGACACCGGTGTGTTAATTGATCCGGAAGATCTGATCTTGCAACAAAAAAACGGACACGTAGAGAAGTCATATTGCTTGTTTGAAA
>CAYXMX010000073.1:0-5899 GCA_964466265.1 uncultured bacterium
CGGTCTTCAAAACCGTTGTCCCCGCCATAAACGGGGAGCTGTGTTCGATTCGCAGGCGTTCCCGCAAATTTTGATAAGTCTGTATATGCAGATATATGGCGATATAGCGTTTAATAATAATCATTATGGATCCAACGGTTAGTATATGGCGAGTTTCAATGCGCTATATAATTATGTTAGCGGCAGGTTTTCTATTGTCTCATTCATTTGGATATATACCATTATTTAATCTTGGAATAGGTTGAATGGTAAAAAATGTTTGCTCGCAGTGCATTTCTACGAATGCGATGAGCTGGCCAACCTTCGATAATGTTTTGGTTTGGCAAACAGCTTAAAATATGGATTTACTTAAAAAAATAGAGACACATGGGTCATGTACAACTTTAATAAAATGAGAAAGTCAAACGCACCGTTCATATTTTCCGTTTTGAAACATTGAATAATATATTGTAATAGGCCATTCAGAAAATATAAACCATTATGATTCTTAAAAACTCACACGATGGAAAACATAATGAATTGGTTTTATAGTATCAGGTTGCTGATAATTTCTTTTTCATCACCTGCTGCAAACTGCCGAGTTTTTCAATAGTCACGGTAAATACACCAAAACTTTCCTCTACTTTTCCCCGTAAAATAAACAGTTGTTCCCAATGGAGTAAATCTCCGTATTGTTGATATGTATTGGGAAACATCACACATTCATAGATGTCCGTTTCATCTTCAAAAGTGACAAATTCCATAGCTTCATGCTTCCGGGTGGCGGTGATTTTCCGGGTAATATAAACCCCCAGGAGATTAATGGTTCTCCCGGCATATTTTGGGAGGTCTTTCGCTTTTTTGATTTTATTCTTAAAAGTGGATAAATAGGGTTCCAAGGGATGAGAGGATATGGGAAACCCAAAGGATTCCATTTCCAGTTGGCGTTTTTGTAAATGGGTTAAATGTTTTTGATCAGACAGGGAGGAAGCGATGGATTTATTCTCGCGTGGATCCAATTTATAACAGGCAATTTGAAAGGCAATTTCCCGGTGGGTGAGTTCAGGTTTCAGTTCGGAAAAACATCCCGCATTGGTCAATGCCATCAAATCGGCCAGCTCCAGATCGGTCCGCAGGAGGAAATCAGACAGAGAAGAAAAATCACCTGCTTTCCTTTCTTCCAGTATTTCAGTCACTGTATTGTTTTGAAGTCGGTTAATGGCCATCAACCCCATACGGATTTGATTCTTTCTCCCTTTAAAAAATCGCTCACTTCTGTTAATATGTGGAGGGAGAATCTCAATTCCAAATCGCCTGGCTTCACTCAAATAAGCATAAGTGGAATAATATCCCCCTTGATTGGTGATAACGGATGAAAGGAATTCCGCCGGATAATGTGCTTTTATATAGGCGCAGGTGAAGGACAGCATTGCGTAGGATGCAGAATGGGGTTTACAAAATGAATACCCGGAAAAAGATTCAATCATTTCCCAGAGTATTTCCGCCAGTTTCCGGGAATATCCCCGTCTTTCGGCTCCGGAGATGAATTTTTGTTTCCATTTTGGCACTTTTTGAGCCAGAGCCTGGTGAGAAATAACTTTTCTTAAATAATCAGATTCGGCATAGCCGAACCCGGCAATTTCCCGTGCGGTCATGGATACTTGCTCTTCATAGACCATGATGCCATAACTTTCGTTTAGAAAATGGAGATCGGGATGCAATAATTCCCATTCTTTTCCGTGAATTCGTTCGAGCATCAGGTGGATATAACGATTGGCCGCCGGACGAATAATGGATGAATAAATGACCACATGTTCAAAGTCCACCACTCCCGCCTTGGTGAGCAATAACCGGGTGGCCGGGGATTCAATATAAAATATACCCATGGTTTTTCCGGATTTCATCAATGCTTCTGTCTTCCGGTCATTGTTGGGCTGGATGGTGTGATAATCCATTCGATGGTTTCGGTACAACCCGATTTGGCGAAGGGTATCCCGAACCACCGCTAATGAGCGATTTCCCAGGAGATCGATTTTAAGCAAACCGGAATCTTCCACTTGGTCTTTTTCCCATTCTACAATTTGAACTCCTTTCGGAGCCGTGAGAACGGGGACATATTTACGAATGTCATCCGGGACAATAATGATTCCTCCGGGATGGACGGACGATATCCGAAATGCACCAATAATTTTTTCACTTTGTTCGATAATTTCCAATAATGTTTCATCCAGATCCAGGTCTTTAAATCTCGGGTCGGTTGATAACCATTTGGCCAGTTCTTTTTTCCGGGAAAAATAGCCCATACGCTTGGTGACGGCTTTAATTTCTTCATTGGATAGCCCATACACTTTGGCCACCTCGCGGATGGCTGAACGGGATTGTAAAAATACCTGGCTGGACACCATGGCCGTTCGGTGATTTCCGTATTTTTTAAAAACATAATCCAAAATATCATCTCGTTCATCCCAGGGAAAATCAATATCAATGTCCGGCATATCCACTCGCTCGGGATGAATGAATCGCTCGAACTGGAGGTTATATTTCATGGGATCGACCTGGGTAATAAATAAACAATAACTCACAATGGATGCGGCACCGGATCCCCGCCCGATGGTGGCTTTGGTTTGATGGACAATATCATATACCACGAGAAAATAAGGTGAAAATCCTTTTTGAGTGATGATGGCAAGTTCATAGTCAATCCGCTGTGCCAATTCATCGGTGATAGATGGAAACCGGATGGCGGCACCTTCGTAGACCAGGCGACGTAATTGCTCATTGGCAAGATGGGTATCTTTCAGGGAATTTTCCGGAAAAATGGTATTAATAAATCTCCAGTCCGTTTTACATCGCTCTGCCAGATATTGAGCATTATTCATGGCGTTCAAACTGTTTGGAAATCTGCGGATCATTTCTTTCTCCGAACAGAAATAATGATGCTTCCCCTTCACATCTTCTTTCCTCAATTGTGACAGAGTGGTATTTTTGTCAATGGCCCGTAAAATTTTATGGGAGAAATAATCCTGTTGATCCAGGAAATACACATCCCCGGTGGCGACAATATCGATGGTAAATTGTTTGGCCACCCGGGTGGCATATTGCTCACTGACCATTGGACGTAATTCCATAAATAGATGGGAGGATGGAAATATTTTTACCAGCTCTTTCAGAACAGATTCCCGGTAAGACAGAACAAATAACCCGTCCCGGAATGTTTGGAATAAAAGATGAATGGGAATGGCCGGTTCATCGTGTACCCTGGAAAGCAGACGGCAAATATTCTCATAACCGGTTTGATTCTCTGCCAGAAGAATGATATCAAAACCCGGTGTGATAATATTGGTTCCAGCAATGGGTTTAATACCAAAATCCTTTGCTGTTTGAATAAAACGGATAAAGCCGTACATCCCGTTGGTTTCCGTGATAGCCAGATGAGTGAAATGATATTCTTTGGCACGGTGCAATATTTTTTCGAATGGTGCCGTGCCGGACATTTTGGAATAAATGGAATGGGTATTGAGGTGGGCAAACATCAGGCGGAAGCTGCCTGGATTGAAGAAAAACCGTATCGTTGCCTGATTTGATCGATGGCGCGGTCTAGGGAAATGTTTGCCTGACGTTGGGGTTGATCAAATAATTCAACTTGTTGGGAAATCCGGCGAAAATGGGATGCATCGATTAAAATGGAACGCAAACGGTTCCGGCGTATATTGGCTTTTTCAAACAGATCCAAACATTCCCCAACGACTGTTTGGTTATCATTCCGGCGGAACTGCCCTGTTTTAGAGGACTTAAAGCCATCGGTGTAATGAATTTCCAATTGAACTTTTAGGGAAATGACATGGCGTTTCCGACATTTGAAAGCCACCTGCTCCGCCAGAATTCGAACCGCTTTTGCCAGTATATCTATATCGTTGGTATCACATTCCAGAACCGTCTGTTCTGTGATACATAACCGTTTTTTGGGCGGCTGAACGCGGGAATAGTCAAGGCCATTGGCTTCCCTTTTTAATGGCGCATAATGGCGGCCAAATATTTCAATTCCCATGGAGGGTTGATGGGTGATTTTCCTGATTTGGTGTACCCGGTCCAACCACAGGAACCGGATCATTTTCTGAACAGAATCTTCACGGGTAGCCGGCAGAATCCGGGCATTTAAAGGAGACAGAAATGTTGATTCTTCTCCATAAGATACTTCATGAATTTTATCGGGAACTACTTGGGTGGAAATTTGACTGATTAATTTATTTTGGCTGATCCCCACGTGGCTTTCCATTTCAATTTTTCTTTTCAGGTCATTGAGAATAATGGCTCCGGCCTGAATGGGATTTTTATAGATGAAATCCATGCCGGTCATGTCCATAAAATATTGTCCGAAAACGGTGGGTTCCACAATGGAAGAATATTTGGAAACAGTCTGGTAAATGTAAGAATTCATCCGTGAATAAAGTGTATTGTTGTAGGGAAGGAGCAATGCGGAATGAGACATTTTTCTGGCCAGGGACACTTTCATTCCAGCATAAAGCCCGTCCCGGATGGCTTCATCGGAGAGGGAGATGATGGTCCCGTTTGGGTGGTGGGAAGAAATAATGGCAATGGCCCGGGTCCGAAGGCCCGGATCAAGCAAACGCTCTGCATTGAGTTCGAAATCCGATAACCGAATATGATAAATAAACGGATTCATATTTTATTCAGAGCATTCGTCATTATATTTGCCCGTTCCGGATCAATAATTTCTGAATACATGGAGGACAACACCACCCATTCGGAATTCATCTTCAGGAGAAATATGAATAATATCAAAGGCAGGATTCCGGGGGTGGAGTTCAATGCCCGACGGGGTGGGATAGTACCGTTTTAATGTGGCTTCTCCATTAATATAAGCAATGACCATTTGCCGGGGTTCTGCCTGCTCGGTTTGCCTGACAATGACATAATCACCATCTTCAATGTTGTCATCAATCATGGAATCTCCCCGGACCTGGAGTACAAAGTTGGAAGGATGTACCCAAGAGGGAGGGACTTCCACCATTTCTCTGTTTTCAATGGCTTCCAGAGGATATCCCGCTGCAATCCGGCCCAGTAAGGGCAGTTGATTTGCCAAATCATCCCTGACCACCAAGGCCCGCTTTCCACTGAATCCTTTTTGCCGGTGTAAATGACCGGAATTGACCAATTCCCGAATATACCAGCTGACTGTCCCAACCGAATGGAAACCCAGGCCAGCTTTAATTTCTTCATAAGTGGGGGACTCATCATTCTGAATAATATAATTTCGAATAAATTCCAGTATGGATTTTTTCTTCTTTGAAAGCATAAGGCTATTTCCTGTAAAACTCGTTAATTACTCGCAAATAAATTACACCGATTCTGTTTTTTTTACCAAATCAAATATTGATGAAATTCAATGAAATGCACTTAATTTTACTTATATAAGATATATTGATATTAATATCTGATTGATTGCTTGTATTTCTATATTGTATTATTTATCTTTTACGGACGCTAATGAATAGAAAGTTGAAAAAATCGACAGAAATAAATATTTTTTTTACCACTTCAAGAAATCTGTCTTTACCATATTTTGGTTTATACAATCAGCCTTTTTACTTAATCCTCCCGGATATCCGGAAAAATTATTTTCAAGCCAATGATTTACAATAATCCATCCATATACTTAATGGAGAATAACATTGAATGACTTCAGAGAACAATTAGTGACAAATTGAATTAACAAGGGAAGGTAAAATGAAAAAAGAAACAACCTATGCAGATATCCTAGAATCAAGAGGAGTCAACCGAAGAGATTTCTTAAAATTTGTGAGTCTGATGTCCGTTTATCTCGGATATTCTTCAACGTTCATACCCAAATTCGTTCAGGCAATGGAAACAAAGCCGAGAATACCGGTCATTTGGCTCC
>CAYXMX010000074.1:0-5840 GCA_964466265.1 uncultured bacterium
TTACACTCATAGAATTGATCATGGTCATCGTTATCATGGGAATTCTATCAGCTGTAGTTGTCCCCAAGTTTTTCAGCCTTGAAGTGAAAACACATCAAAAGGTTGAAGAAGCAGTTATTGGTAATATTAAAGCGGGCTTACTTACCTATATGGTTAATGAATTAGCTGAGGGGGGACGAAAAGATTTCCCTGACCATGCGTCATTTAGTAGTTTAACCACTATTCTTGATGAAGTACCAGATGGTTGGTCCATAGCAAGTGGGTCAGCAAATGCTACCATTACCTATGACGGAAGAGGAGATAGCACCATCACGTGGGACTACACACGGTCAGGAGATAAAAACGCTCGAAGCTATACGATTGATAACAGATCCACTTCAACCAAACCTTAACATTCATTGACTTAATACCATATGATATAGTTAGTAAAACCATGGTAAATCTCTACGATGAAAAACAGTCCTGTAGAAATGCAGGACTGTTTTATTTTAGTCTTATGAAATACAATGAAAAAGATGGATTTACTCTCATTGAATTGGTGATTTCGATTGCCATCATGGTAACCTTATCAGTTATCGTAGCTCCAACTTATGCCCGGTATAGTTCAGAAAGTAAGGTAAAAACAACGGAGGCAAATATGGCATCCATCAAACAGGCGTTCATCAATCATTTTTACCTCAGTGTCCTGGACCGTTCTCCGGAATTTCCACCTGCCCCTGCGGACAGTCTATTAGATGATGATTGGGGAAGTAACGAACAGCTATATAATGGCAGAACTCCCACGTCTCTTTTTTCAAAAGGAATTATACCCCGAAACAGTTTTAATGAACCGTTTAGATATGCAATCCTGCCACCGTCTGAAGGGGAACGATACGGCTTTTACTTAAATGATTCCCGCACAGGACTTTCGTTTAGCTATCGGCCGTAATAATTAATGATGAAAAATTTTCAAAATATTTATCAGAATACTACCAGATTTAATCAATCAAATGGGTTTAGTTTAATAGAGTTTATTATTGTGGTCTCCATTCTTGGTATTTTATCCGCAATTATTGTACCTAGATATATGACGGCTATAGAGAACGTTCGGGTAAGAAATGCGGTTGAAAAAATAAAAGATGATATCAGGTACATTCGGGATTATGCAGTTGCCAGGCATGATACCACTTGGATTGTTCTGAATCCATCCACGAACAGTTATGGGATTTATTCTGGACCTTCATCAATGAATAGAACTCTTTTGGTTGACCCCCTTACCCACACTCAACAGATCATTGATATTGAAGCATTGTATATAGATGCCTTCCTGACCCAAGTTAATTTTGGGGGCAGTCAGGAGATGTATTTCGATTGGTGGGGAACACCATCCAATGGAGGTGAAATAATAATCAATAATTCATTGACCATAAAAATAGAACCCAAATCCGGATATGTATATGAATTTTAAATCTTTCACAAAGGGTTTCTCTCTGATTGAAATTGTGGTTGGAATTCTGATCGTTGGCATTGGTTTTGTCGGAGCAACCTATGCATTTTCAACCATTCGATCTAAAAGTATTCAGATTGAAGCGATTTTTCGATCTGTTTCTTTGGCAAACAGTGTTATGCATACCATCCGTTCTGAAAATTTTGATGATAATACTTCACAACCTTGGACCACGTCTCTTGGCCCTGAAGAGAGTCTTGTATCTAATTTTGATGATGTGGACGATTATATTGGTTATTCGTGGGATTTTCAACCTGAAGGATTCCCCGGATATGATGTAACCACCCGTATCTATTATGTAGATCCTTCTGTCAGCTGGACTGACAGCGTAGGAACAGCCACCAACTACAAACACATTATTGTCCGGGTCGATTACGATGGATTGGAATCTCCCATCGTACTGGCTTCCCTTATGACACCAAAAGAAATTGTTGCTGTCAGTGAAAATGATCCCTGTGGAACTTGTGGTGACGGGTCCGGATCTGATGGAAATGGGGATGATGACGATGACGATGACGATGGAGATGACGATGGCAATAGTTAATTTTTTAAAACGAATGTGGGCGAATCAATCTTTTTTAAAACCCGGGTATTTATTCCGGAAGGAAGTTAAAAGGTTTAGTGGATTTACGATGATTGAACTAATTATCGGCATCATTATTTATGCTATTATTTCTATGGTGATTGCATCGGTGATCAGCAATAGTTTGCGATTCTATGCTGATGTTAGGTCCCGAAAGGATTTAAATATTGATGGTCAGTATAGCGTCTTCCTTTTTACGCGTGAGTACAGTCATCTTTCAGAATCAGCAGGTCTGCTTTTGGCCGATAGAAAAAAAATTAAATTTATGACTACCCAGAATAATACGGTTGAATATGATTTGAACACTTCGCTTTTTACCCGGAAAGAAACTGTTGACGGCGTGATTCGCACCTTAGCCCAAGACGTGGATGTCACTCAAAGTCAATTTCAATATTTTGAAAATAATCATTCTGAATTAACATCCCTTCCTCTGTCATTAACCGACAGACAAAAAGTATGGAAAGTAGAATTTCTTATCACAATGGCTAATCAAACAGATACCATCTCATATATGGCCAATGTTTATCCGGAAAATTTTAGATTAAGCACCGAACCTTGTTCAGAGAATTGATAATGAATATTGGGAATATAAAGAGAGTCAAGAAACATTTTATTAAGGATGAAGGTGGCTTTGTTTTCGCAATCACGGCCATGGCCGTCGTGGTTCTAATCAGTCTAATGATGATTTACCTGCGATCAACCGTGATGCTGAATATTTCTGAGGCCGGTGAAATCATGTCGACCAGCCAATCTTACTGGAGTGCTGTTTCCGGATTGGAATATGCTTATGAAGAAGCATCAAGCAATATTGATTCCGTTCCAGGGACATATACTTACTATAACAGCACAATCACTATCGATAGTTCTTTTGTTGATAATGACGGTAATCCATTATCCAATGGAGAAGTTCGGTTGATCAGCACTGGAGTGCATGGCGATACCAAACGCATTGTTGCAAGTGCTTTTGATCTGTCCAGAGATCAAGACCTGTGGCCATCTATATCCGTCATTTTATCTGTTTCATCCAGTGGAGATGATGAGGAGAATGGAGATGGACATGATGATGAGGAGAAAAAAAAGAAAAAATCCCATGATGATGAAGAACATGATGACGAATCAGATGCATTTAAAATTAATGAAAATGCAATTTTAAACTGTTCTTTATTTATTGGAGGAAGTGTTGAAGTCGAATCCAATGCCACCGTTGGTTCACCTTCTTACGGCGGACCCACCACTATTTATGTCCCAACAGGTCAAATAGTGACAGGAGACTTCACTTCAACCTTTGATTGGGAAGTTTATCCAAATCCAACACCTGCACTCCCGGGTTTTAACCATGGTTTTTATGATAGTTTAATTAATATTGCTGAATCAGTCTCAAATACAATTGGGAATGAGCATGACGGAGATTTAGAAATTGAATTAACCACTTTCGATTTGAGTGTATTTGCAAATAGAACATACTTTGTTGATGGCGATATCAAGATTAAGGGAAGTACTGTGACAGGAGGAAGTCTATCTTCGAATGGACATGCTGCACCTGGAATCCTTGTTGCTTCAGGCAAAATTGAAGTTGAAAAGAAAAGCAGTACACAAAGTTTTATTGATAATAATATTATTTTAATCGCAAAAGAAGAGATTGAGATCGAAGATTATTCTCAGGTTGGCTCTGACTATTCATCAATATCTTTACAATGCCGACCCTTTAATCTAAATGAGCTTTATGCGAAGGACAATGTGGAAATTAAAGATTATGCTGAGGTATGGGCAATTGTTACTTCACGGGATGAATTGAAATTAGAGGATCATGCAAAACTCTATGGTATCGCTCATGCTCCGGATAATAAATTATATTTGGATGAGAATACATTTATAGAAGGGGCTATTTTTGTTCTAAGGATGGACCATAACAAATTTAAAGAAGGGCAAATACGGCTCACACATTGTTTTCCTATGCATTTCAAATCAGCTCGAAAATTTGTTCCGATGATTTCTTCATTCAAAGAAATATAGGTATCAAATTAATGATTAAATCATTTCAGATAATTAGGGATAATGATTAACTTTTAACAATCTTATCAGAGAAGGTAATACAAATGGAATTCAAAGATTTCCTCATTGTTGCCGCTACACTTGCACTCATATTAAGTGTAATGCTATTAGCAGCACCAAAAGCATTGATCAAAACCAGCGAAGTCCTCAATAGGGATATCAACTCAACAGAATTTTTTTCAAAGAATAGAGTTCCTATTGGATGTCTATTAGTTGGACTAGGAGTTCTGATGCTCTATTTAGTTTATTAGAAATAAATTGAATTAAACAAAACATTTCGGAGATAATTATGGAAAATGAATTTATTCTGACAAATATGATTTTATTGGTCATTTCAATCATAATAATTTTTCTTGGCCTGGTCATTTTATTTGCACCTGCTCGATTTGATAAGTTGAGCCGAACATTGGAACGGGTCCTTGGTATATTTGACGTAAAAATTCTTACTAATCGAATTTTATGGGGTGTTATTTTCTGTCTTTCAGCTGTATATTTATTCTATACAGCTTATTCATTATAGTTATCCGTATGGCCTTATCGTATTTTTTAATTGGCGGGTAATCATAAAGGAATATGAGTAATGAATGGTTTGAATGTTTGAGCAAATGAAAGAGATTTTGTTCACACAAGAATCGCTTATTCAAAGTCTTAAATGGTTTTTAATAATCGGATCTTGTTTAGGTATAATAATGGGTCTTTATATTATTTTCAAACCGGAATCATTTATGAGTTTAAATCACAAGTTGAACCACTGGTATTCTTCCAGAAAATCGATGAAACCGTTTGAAATTATGCGAGATACAGACAGTCATGTATATCGGAATAATAAACGTTGGGGTTGGACAATGTTAGTCGGATCTGGGATTTTTCTTTATTATTTTTTCTCATGGCAGTTTCCGGTAGATGGAGGTTCATTATTTTTTAAAACGTCTGTGGGAGCGATCTTGGCGGTTTCAGTTTTGAGAACCATATGGTTATTTCTGGCTCTGTTTATTATTGCCGGATTGCCCGTTTGGATATTGTTAATTGTCGACCCAGAACGATTAAAACGAGTTAGTGTTATTTTTAATCGCTGGCTTTCAACAAGGTTAGCATTCCTTCCATTGGTTAAATATCATTTTGGATTTGATGAATGGATAATAAAAAATAATAGAGTATTTGGTTCCATATTTTTCTTTGGGTCCATCTACATTTTATTCGCAACATTAAATAACATTTAATTTATTTATCATAAAACCGCCTGCGTTAGGTCGGTTTTTTTAAAATGAATGTGCATATATTTTATTCTCAATATGTCGGTTTAAATTCGATAAAAGGTGATAAGACTATTTTATTCCTCTATTAATAGTTTTATACTATCAATATTTCCTAATTCATCGAACGTTACTTTGGTATTTTCCTTCGCTTTTTCAAAATATTTACGGGCCGTTTCAACTTCTCCTCGATCATTGAGTAATAAACCGAGATTGTTATATGCTCCAGAAATACTTGGGTCATATTGAATGCTTCGACGATAGTTATTTTCCGCTTCCTCAATATTCCCATATTTATGCCAGGATAACCCTAAATTATAATATCCGGGTCCATATTCAGGATATATGGTAACGGTGTATGCAAAATGTTTGATAGCTTCTTGGTAATTCCCCCATTTATAATATGCTATCCCTAATTTATAATGGACTTTTAAAAAATATGGACTGTAAGATAGACATCGTTTAA
>CAYXMX010000075.1:0-5750 GCA_964466265.1 uncultured bacterium
TTTAAATATACTTGTTCCGGTGTTTTTCTTCCAAGAGCTTGATGTGTTCTTTCATCGTTGTAGAATCTAATCCATTCACCAATACCTTCTCTGGCTTCCTTTGTTGTGTCATAAGCGTTGAGGTAAACTTCTTCATATTTCAGACTTCGCCATAATCTTTCTATGAATACATTGTCCACCCAGCGGCCTTTGCCATCCATACTGATCTTTATATCAGATGATTCTAACACACCTGTGAAATCGTCGCTGGTAAATTGAGCCCTCTGGTCTGTGTTAAATATTTCAGGTGTCCCGTGTTTTGCAGTGGCTTCATTCAATGCCTCAATACAGAAGGTTGTATCCATACTGTTGGATAAGCGCCAGCTCAACACTTTTTTACGGCTATACCAATCCATAATGGCCACCAAATAGAGAAATCCTCTGGCCATTGGGATATACGTGATATCCGTTACACATACCTGATTAGCTCGATCTATCTTTTGATTTTTCAATAGATATGGATATATCTTATGCTGCTTACCCGGACGGCTTGTATTTGGTTTTGGTGCTGTAGAATGTATGTTCATTTCATTCATGAGCTTTTGTACTCGCTTACGGTCTATCTCGTATCCTTTTTACCGCAATTGATCGCGAAGGTTTCGCGATCCCATGTAAGGATGTTTAATATGAAGCTTGTCCATTTCCTTCTTTATCTCACTGCCCGCCTTTTAGTAGCTAGCGGGAAGTTCTTCTAAATCGGGCTCCTGTTCAACAGGTGTGTAGTACAACGTTGAACGGCTACAGTAGATCGACATGCCATTGCAAGATATGGAGTCAATATTGAAGATGTACAGAAAGTGATCCGAACTGCCGTAGGAGGAGAAACAGCCGGGCAAATTTTTGAAGGTATTCGTCGATTCGACATTCTAGACCGATTTGCATCAAAATTTCGCGATACTCCAGAGGCCATTGGTCAAATCCTGGTTCAATCTCCCGATGGAACAAATATCTCACTTTTTGAGCTCGCTTCAATCGAAGAGGTTGTCGGTCCAAGACAGATCACAAGAGAGAATAACCAACGATTCATTTCATTATGGTTCAATGCAACGTTTCTGGTCGGGACATTCGTTCTTTTGTCTTGGAAGGGCAACAAGCAATTCATTCCCTAATAGAATTGCTGACCGGCTATCTCACTGTTTGGGGGGGACAATTCAAATTGCAACAAGAGGCCAACAAAAGGCTAAAAGTGGTGATTCCAATTACATTAGTTATTATTTTCTTTTTACTCTTCTCGAATTTTAATTCATTAAAAAATTCACTTTTAATATTATTAAATATACCTTTAGCTCTTGTAGGAGGGATTGTAAGTCTTTGGATTAGTGGTCAAAATTTATCTGTCCCTGCTTCCGTTGATTTCATCGCCCTGTTTGGGATTGCCCTGTTAAATGGAATGGTCTTGGTTTCGTATTTAAACCAGTTATACCAAGAAGGGATGTCTCTTGATGAAGTCTCTATTAAGGGCGCCTGTTTACGGTTCCGTCCCGTGTTAATGACAGCACTTGTGCCGGACTTGGAATGATTCCCCTTCTTTTTTCCCAAGGAATCGGGAGTGAAGTTCAAAGACCGTTGGTTACAGTCGTGGTGGGAGGACTAGTTACATCTACAATCTTAACACTTTTGGTCATTCCCGCCCTGTACAAATGGTTTGCCATAGACATTGATACTAAAAATTAATCATTAAGGAGATACACATGAAGTTGATTCAAGCTTATATTAAACCTCGAAAGCTAACTGATGTCACATTATCCCTCCATGCCGTCGTTGGGTTAACAGGAATGAGTGTCATCGAAATGAAAGAATTTGGCCGTGGAAAGGCAAAAGATTCCCCTCATTGTATTAAGGATGAATTGGTTGATTTTATTCCCCGTATAAAATTGGAAATTTTTTTGCAGAGATGGATTGGTGGACGAATTGGTTGATAAAATTCAAAAGGCAGCTCATACAGGATTGAGAGGTGACGGAAAAATTTATATTACTGATGCCAATGAAGCTGTCCGAATTAGCACAGGAGAATCTGGAGATAAAGCTGTTTATTTATTGTGATGCAACGATATATTTTTGTTAGAATAAGACTATAAATATGGCCCATCATTCACATCATAATCATTCAGGAATGAAGAATATTAAAATTGCTTTTTTTCTGAATCTTTCTTTCACAGTCCTCGAGATCATTGGGGGTATTCTTACCAATAGCATTGCTATCCTCTCAGATGCTCTTCATGATTTGGGAGATAGTTTTTCGCTAGGTTTATCCTTATATCTGGAGAAAGTCTCTCATCAAAAACGTGATGACCGATTTTCATTCGGATACAAACGGTTTTCATTACTCGCTGCTTTTATTAATAGCATTATGCTAATCATTGGATCAATTATTATTATTTCAGAAGCAGTTCCACGCATAATCAATCCTGAACCTGTGAACACAAAAGGGATGTTTGCCCTAGCTGTATTTGGAATTATTGTAAACAGTGCTGCTGCTTGGCGAGTAAAAAGTGGTAAAACCATGAATGAAAAAGTGATTACCTGGCACCTGTTAGAAGATGTATTTGGTTGGGGAGCCATTTTACTGATTAGTCTTGTGATACTAAAATGGGATATTCCTATCCTTGACCCGGTTCTTTCTATTCTGATTACTTGCTTCATTTTATGGAATGTTGTTAAAAGGCTGAAAGAAACAGCTGGAATATTCCTGCAGGCTATACCTGCCGGTGTAGACATTCAAAAACTTCAGGAACTAATTTGTAAACTAAAAAACGTTCTTTCAATCCATGACACTCATATTTGGTCATTGGATGGAGATTATATGATTATGTCCACTCATATCGTGGTTCCCGTTTGCTTAAATAGGGATGAATATTTCCAAGTTAAAAATCAAGTGAAAGCGCTATGCGATCAGGCTGGTATTTCTCATATAACGGTGGAAATTGAACAGGACGATGAAGACTGTCACTCAACTGATTGCCTATAATCAAATCATTAAACACATTTAATCCCCAAAACTGGTTCCTACCAACCGGGCACTTTCGATCCATGAATGATCTGCCGGAACCCATTTCACTTGTCCAATTATTTTTTCCAGCGGAATTCCTTCCACTTGATGATTCTTCATTGCAATCATTCGACCGTAGAGGTCTTTCTGGATAAATTCGGTGCAGGCAGTTCCAAGTCGAGTCGCCAAAAGGCGATCAGCCGCTGTGGGAGTTCCCCCGCGCTGAACATGTCCCAAGATGGTGTTTTTTTTAAACACATCAATCATCACATCGGTCATATCCATAATTCGGTCTCCCACCGGCATTTTATGGGGTTTATCTCGACTAGTCCCCAAAATAGTACCTCCAATGGTTAAAATCCCGGATAAGCCCATCGAGCTTAGATGAACTGTCCTGTTTTTCCCAATCCACGAATAGCTACATTTAACCCTGGACTGTCTCCCCTGGCAGTAAGTACTCCAACATATTTTGACAGAAACCCTCGTTGATTCAGTGTTTGACTACCTTTGAGTTTACAAAAAATCAAATTCAATCAAGTTTAGTAATATTAATTATGTGATTCCAAATGACTATATTTCCATTTATTTTAATTGTACCGACCGGTCTGTTTGATTACATTCCCGTACATGAATGTTAAACATAATAAAGATGCTGTCATTAAAACAGGTGTTCAGTTGTTTTGCTCTAAGGGATATAACCATCTTGGAATAGATGAAATTTGCAGAGTAACTGGCATGACGAAAGGCGCTTTTTACAATGCATTTAACAGTAAAGAGAATTTTCTTTTGCAAGCGATGAACACCTACGGTTCTATGACCATTGAATATTTATTAATACAATTAAATGATAAATCAAATGGACTCAAATCCATTCACAGACTTCGCTCCCTCTATGCACATATGTTAAATATGCAACCTGACATCAATTATGTTGGCTGTATGATTAACAATATGATGTCAGAATTAGGGGGAAGAAATTCCTTAGTGGCTGAAACAGCTTCAGCCGAATTTGATCATTTTATTGAAGTAATTGAGCCATTTGTTAAACAGGCACAGGATGAAGGGGATTTAAATAGTCAAATTAATTCAAGGAAACTGACAGAATTAATTCATACTACCTTTTATGGTTCTCTAACACTGGCCAAAAGTCTTCATGACTTCAGCAAAGGTTTGACAACCATGGATTTACTATTTCAAACACTCAAACAGGAAACATAATGAAAGAAACCATAATCACACGAAAAGTAACTATCAACGCACCCATGTCCAAAGTCTGGGGAAACCTATCCGACTTTGGGAATATTGCAAATATGAGCCCGAGCATTAACAAATCATACCTTACGTCTGATCAACAAAATGGCATCGGAGCTACCAGACACTGTGAACTAACAACCATGGGTGCGCAATTGGAAGAAAAGGTTATTGATTGGGTTGAAGGAAAATCAATGAAAATCAGCATCTACGAAACTAAAAATATGCCCATGCTTACGGGGCTGGAGGCTGAATTTTCATTAACACCTGATAATGGCAACACATTGCTCACAGGTACATTTCAATATAAGACGGAAAATTATTTCGGCCAATTAATGAACAAATTCGCCATGAAAAAAATGAATGAAAAAGCATGGGTTGGTTTTATGTCCGGTATTAAACATCATGTAGAAACAGGTGAAATTGTAGAAAAAAATAGTCCCATAGAAACGGAATCTGTTGGGGAATAATCAAAAAGCAGGTATAACAATTAACGAACTCTCGAGGAAAAAATCTAATGGATAAAAATAAAACATTTCTGATTATCAATGCGATTTTTTAATAAAGATAATGCGTTAGAAGTTCAATCATATTTCGTAAAATAATGCCAGTATTTGGAAAAAATGGGGGGAAACCTATAGGCCGTTTTAAAATAGTTGAACAAAATTGTCCGGTGAACAAGGACCTGAAATGGTTGCTGTGATTGAATTTCCGGATGAGAATACCATTAAAAAAATGATTTCCAGTAGTGAGTTCACCTTTCTGGGCCAGAGTCGATCCAGAGTATTTGAAAAATTAAATATGATGATCTGTAAAGCGCTTTGATTAAAAGTAGATAAAATATTCACTGGGTTTCATACGATTCCAGGGACCAGTTATCTCCTTTAATATTAATTGCATATAAATATTCTCAACTATTTCCCCCTTCTTATAAAAAGGTGAATAGTAATACTGGGTCTGGGAATAAGTTGCACGTATTTCCGCCAGACTTAATGGGTGACAAACGCAGTCGGCTTAACAACGATCAAATATGTAATAAATCAAATCATTATCCAGATCCCTCGAAATTTATTTTCCTGCTTATAGGGCCCCACATCTGTTGGACAATTATATAGTTTGATTTCCCCGTCTTAATTGGGAATATTTCTATTACTATCTAAGAAGTACACCCAATTATTTATTAGTAATGTCAGGAGTATGACAGTAATCAATAGATAATATATCATAATCTTCAACAGTCATTTGAGGACAGAATTAGTCCTCAACAATTTTAAAATAATGAGGAACATGATGAAAAAAACAATCACTTCAATGCTATTAATTTTACCATTAATACTACTGTCTGCAATTATCCTGGACGAAACCACTGGCGTCTTGGCAGGAGAAGGTCATGCCAGCACCCACGATTTCACTGTAACGGCAACCCAATTTAATTTGAGCATCAGCGAGCCGAATGAAAACGGAGTGCGGT
>CAYXMX010000076.1:0-5745 GCA_964466265.1 uncultured bacterium
AAAATGGTAATATCAAATGTAATAATTATTGTGAAGTTTATTTAATTTATTCTATACAAATTTATATTACGATTTTTGCTGAATGCTTAAAAAGATGACTAATAAAAAAACGTTTCTCTATCTTTCAATACTCATATCTATGTGTTTCGGGCAGGAGAAAGCATTTATTGAAAATTTACGTATTGAAACGAAGCAGAATGGATTGTTCCTGACCCTTGAAGCATCCAGGCCGCTTCTTCGTGAGAATTTAACCGGTTGGATCCATGATGATTGGTTTTACATGACCATTTACCAGGCAACGGGGGATTCAAACAGAATTCAGTCTATAAATTATACATATCCCGTTTTAGATGTTCAAAATTCCAATGCAGCCGAATCAACCCAAATTGCCATTCGATTTTCAGGAAATATAGATCAATATGAATTCTATTTTTCTAATAATAATCGCAGAGTTAAAGCAATGCTATATTATCCTCCTGAAATGGTGGTCGCCATGCTGGATCAGGAAAAAATTGTTTCAAAGAAAACTAAATCTACAATGAATAACACATTAGTTAAGCTGTCCTACTTTACCGGTGCCGCTCTGACAGTAAGCGGTGTCATTGCAGGAGATGGAAAAGAATCCGGACAAGCAGAAATAACTACCGGACTGATCATTCTGGGAATAACTTACATTTATGAACATTGGTTCTGAGACAATTGATGGTTGATCTACTTCCCTATTATGCAGTATTTTATATCATTGGATTACTACTGATGTCAATATTTATTCGTTTCTATTTTTTTAAAAAAAAGTTGAAAAATTTCTGGAAGGATAAAAATGAAACTTAATCCTTTTTTGTATTCTATGATTTTGTTGGTGATCATCTCATGTGCAACCAAAGCACCGACCCCATCTCCACAG
Organism: uncultured bacterium; assembly: GCA_964466265.1. Taxonomy (GTDB): domain Bacteria; phylum Fidelibacterota; class Marinisomatia; order Marinisomatales; family TCS55; genus JADFRD01. Next base: position 905 of record CAYXMX010000076.1, read on the forward strand.
TTACCACTCACTCAACAATTAAAGCTTGAATATGAACGTCATGAAATTTCAAAGGATCAATATTATACATATTTAGCTTTTAGTATTTTTAATCAGGACATGCTGCCAGAAAGATTTCAGGGATCATTAGCTTCTCATGATGCAACACCCATTATTCGACAAATACAAAGGGTATATCCTGAATTAAGTTATGAGACACAAACAATCATTAAACAATGGGTTAAACCATTACCACCAAAACCAATAAAATCAGGAATAAACCAGTGAAATATTTATTACTTATGACCTTAAGTATCAGCGCTGTATTTGCAACTTCCCGTTCAGATGCGATCCAGTCTGCTAATAATATTATCCAGGCATTTTCAGGTTACGGTTCTAAACAACATATTTCCGATGACCTCCGAGCCATTGCCCGATATGGACACTCTCTGCCGGATAATATTAAAAACGATTTAATAAATTTAGGATTTAATTTTGAAGGACAATTTGTCAATCGGTCTCCTTTAGATGAGCGATCAGAAGCCAACGGATTGGATTTATCATATGATAGCGGAATATTTCGTTACCACTATACCTTAACCGGTAATCATGCCGTTGATACCGCCGATACAAATGGAAATAATATTCCGGATTATATCGAACAGATGGCCGATGTTTTTAATGTGGTTTCCTCTACGGAACTGACGATGAACAACTTCACCGAACCACCCGGCGACGGATGGTATCCACTCAACAATGATAACGGAGGTTCAGGCTTATATGATATTTATATTCGGAACCTTTCTTCACAATTGTATGGATATACTCAACCGGAATTATATGCAAACAATAATGGAAATAATGAACATTCTGACGGACTCACTGAAGTAAATGCAACAACCAGTTATATGGTAATGAGGAATAATTACAATGGATTCCCTAACTCATTATTAGAAAATATTCAGGTCACTGCAACCCATGAATTTTTTCACGCAGTCCAGTTTGGATACGATGGTTGGGAGGAAACATGGATCATGGAAGCAACGGCCGTTCAAATGGAAGAAATAGTTTATGACAATATTAATGATTGCTACCAGTATATGTCATCCTGGTTTCATTCTCCACATCAATCATTAAATTTAGATTCATATAACCGCTGGTATGGATCTTTTATCTTTTTTGAATACGTTAGTACTCATTTAGATCCGGAAACTATTCGACTATTTTGGGAAAAAAGTATTACCCACGACAGTTATTATGGTTCCTTTAGCATCCAGACTTTAGATGAAGTTTTCCAAGAATTGGGATCCTCATTTATCAATATGTTAAATGATATGTCTGTTGCCAACCGGATATTAACTTCAAATTCAGCAGCAAATCCCTATACTTATGAAGAGGCAGATGCCTATAGCTCTTCCCCGTCAACATTTCAAAATGTGTCTTACAGTGCAGGAGTAAATGCTTCCGTTTCCAGCACGAACCTTCAGGCTAACGCGGCCCAATACATCAGGCTGATTTCAAACGATCCAGTATTGGCTACTCTCTCATCCGATACTGGAAATGATGGCGATTTAATGCTCTTTGCTATACTGTCCTATAGTGATTCTTCCTGGACGGTATGGAGCGGGAGCCCGATCAATGTGGATCCCGCCGGCGCGACACGAATTTACTTTGTTATTGTAAGTCAAAATAGTGATGGGAGTAATTTCAACTATACACTTACTTTTACTGATGGACAAATGTCAACAAATCCAGACCTGCCAAAACAATTTACCGTCTCAAATGCATACCCAAATCCGTTTAATCCTGAAACCCATATGATTGTAGATCTCACTGGGAATGAAAATCTTAATATATTCATTTATGATATGAAAGGCAGAGTCGTAACACAATTGATAAATGATCGCTTACCATCCGGAAGGCATTTTATCACGTGGAACGGAAAAGATATTAAGGGTAATCAGATCGCTTCAGGAATGTATATGATAAGAGTTATGGGTAGTCATTTTGAACATTGGCAGAAAATTACACTGCTCAAATAATTGGCAGCCTGATTTAATAAAAATGAATTGGTTCAGTTCATCTTTAATGTTTTATCCAATTCCCCACTCTGGTCTAATGCCCAAAGATTATCGTAACCACCAATTGGTTTTTCATTAATAACGATTTGGGGAACGGACATTCCTCCGGTTATTTTACGAAGTTCTTCCCTGGAGATCCCTTTTTCTTCAATATTGATTTCTTCATAGGCGATCCCTTTCTTATCCATAAGCATTTTTGCATTCCGGCAATAGGGACACCAACTGGTTGAGTATATTTTTACATTCATTTGATATTCATACCTTCTTTAATTTGAATAAAATTTAATATGTTTTTTATCAATATATAAGTCCTCACCAAGACAGGTTTTGGAAAAACAGTCATATCATAAATTTGAGTATCAACGGATCAGGTTCTATCATCATCGGTTGAAACACATATTGTTTAGGGTCTTCCCAGAACAATATCTACGAGTCTTAAAACATCCGCAATAGTGATTTCACCATCAAAATCAGTATCAGCAGCACATACATCTTCCTGGTTCGGGATATCATGTTCCAAAGCAAATAATAATACATTTATTACATCAAGAATATTAATAATCTGATCTTGATTAACATCTCCGACAACACAATCCCCTCCCCGGGGAACTACTGAAATGCCAGCAGCCATTGAAGTTGAATCATTCACTATAATTCGAGTCACCAATGAATAAGAATAGAGTTGTCCGCTTAATAGTCCATAATCCGTAAATGATTCCAAGTTGGCAGGAACACTAACGTAAAATAAATCGTCCCGGCTGATGTCAATCACAAATTCAGAAATAGGGTCACCACCGAATAATGTTGTCGGATCGTCCCAGGATAAAGTGACCTGATACCATTCAGAAGTATCTGCCTGCAAGTTGGTTACCGGATTGGGATCCAGTGAATCGGCTGCCAAATAATTTTGAACCAGCAATGCAGTATTATAAATATTCAGCCGACCACCACTGACTGTAACTCCATTCAGTGAAGCTAATGGGTCCGTTCCGTCAAGAATCATCTGTTTCAAAGCGATGGCAGCGTCACCGCTGTTTGATTTGTAAAAACTGGCAAATCCTTCCGACATAACTGAATGCATAAAACCAACCGCCCCAGCTACATGTGGTGATGCCATAGATGTGCCGGTAAGTGAGCTTGTGCCACCCCCTGAATAAGTAGAAAGCACACTGGTCCCAGGCGCTCCAAGATCAATGGAGATAGCCCCATAAGCTGCTCCGCTATTTTTAGTATCATTGCGTGTTGTATTAGTAACAGCAATTAAGTAATCACTATTACATCCGGTGGGAACATCTCCCGTATTATCCACATTTGAATTGCTATTCATGGTAGCCGCTGCACTCAAAATCCCATATTCACCCATGGCATTATACATATCATTCCATAAGGAATAATTTGCCGAACTACAATCTCCGTTATCAACACCAAAACTACTATTTGTTGCCACTACAAATGCACCCAATACTCCACCAGTCGAATCATATATTGCTCTCTGATCCAAGGCATATCCATAGGCCTCAAGGACGGTGGATGTGTTTCCAGAGGAACCAGCAATCGCCATTAATTTTATATTCCAATTGACGCCGGCTACCTGATTGCCATTATTTCCTCTTGCACCAATAATCCCAGCGACATGGGTTCCGTGGCCATCTACCGGAATTGATCCATCACTATTGTATGCATCCCAACCATGAATATCGTCAATGTATCCATTTCCGTCATCATCAATATTGTTATTTGGAATTTCATGATAATTTGTCCATAAGTTTGGAGCCAAATCCGGATGGGTGATCATCATCCCGCCATCTACCACTGCAACAACAATTGTGTCTCCCAGGGCATTGATACCTCCGGTAGAAATATCCCAGGCTTCCGGAGCATCAATATCCGCATCAGGTGTTCCGCCACTCTGACCCGTATTATGTTTGCTCCATTGCTGTCCAAATTGAGGATCATCAGGAAATGTTTGACGAAGGGTTACCTTATGATCCAACTGCGCTTTTTCGATCCAGGGGTTATTCCTTAGTTCTTCTACAGCCATCTGAGGTGTTAATTGCTTATCCAAAATCCGCAGCTTATATATACCCAATCGTTTGACCAGGACCTTTTCAATCGAATATTTAGATGGATTAATGACCGTTCTGAATTCCCTTTTGGTCACACCACGATCCAATTTTACCAGTACGACATTTTCCTCATAATTTTGGGAAACAGCCAGTGAACATAAAATGATGAATGTAATTAATTTACGCATATTGAACTAAAATTTAAGATTAATGGGACAATTACCACATGATTTGATTCTCACAAAATTAAACGGCTTACAGAAATTCATTACTCAATCCGCAAAATATCACTTTAATTTAAAATATGAATCTTAAACGGTCGTACCGTTTTTCTCCTTGAATAATTACTGATTAATGGTGGAATTAGCCAGATGAATAATTTGCTTGGCCATATTTTTTGATACTCCAGTTTTTGACTTAATATCCTCAACAGACGATTGAGCAATTAATTCCATCGATTCAAAATTCTGAAATAGTTTTTGAACTCTCTTTGGACCCATTCCCTTAATATTCCTGAAGGCAGACCAAAGGATTTCCTTTCGTTTACTCCGTTGAAAGGTAATCGCAAACCGATGGGCCTCATCCCGAATACGTCTAAGTAATATCAATCCAGGAGATTGTTTATGAATGGATTGAGGATTAGAAATACCAGGCACAAACACTTCTTCCAATCGCTTTGCTAATCCAATAATCGGAATATAATCCAGCCCCAATT
>CAYXMX010000077.1:0-5657 GCA_964466265.1 uncultured bacterium
ATGAGTACTTTTTTTACTGCGATGGTTATCTGGTTAATTCTTCATTGGTCTGATAGGGCCGATGAACCGGGAAGCGAGCGATATATTTTAATTATTGCCTATATGTTCGGTTTGGCAATTGGAATTCATATTTTAAATTTATTAACGTTACCGTTACTGGCTTTGGTGATTTATTTCCGGAAAATGGAATTTCAGTGGAAGACCTTTTTTATTACCGTTGGAATCACCGCCATTATATTTTTTACGATTAATAATGGTATTATTTTGGGCTTGCCGAAATTGGCAGGAGTAACCGGCCTGAACGGTATCATTGTTCTGGTGATGGTTGTGGTGGGTTCGGCCATTTGGTCTATCAAAAGTAAACACCAGTTATTGTCTTTAGCCCTTTCTTCTACTGTATTGATTTTAATTGGTTTTTCCAGCTATTCGTTAATTTTTATTCGCTCGGGGCAAAATCCGGCCATCGATGAAAACGATCCTGAAAACATGGCTTCCGCTATTTCTTATCTTCAACGGGAACAATATGGTGAAATCAGCCAATTCCCGAGAAAATATAATGGATTACCTCCCAAACACGAAGTAGTGGGGAGACCTGCTGCGGGAAGAAATCAATATACTTCAGCCCAAAATAGAAAATACATGTTTTATAATTCGAAGAAACAATGGGATTTTTTCTGGAATTACCAAATAAGAAAAATGTATAATCGATATTTCCTATGGCAGTTTGCCGGTCGAGGACCATCTACGGGTGATTATACGTCTCCCATGGGGGCCAATGCCCGGGAAGACGGTGTTAATTGGTTTCAATTCGGATTACCATTGGCATTTATTTTGGGAATCATCGGCTTAATTCACCATTTTCGTAAGGATTGGACCCTTTCCTTTTCGGTATTCGCTCTCTTTTTCGTCACCGGCTGGTTACTAATATTTTATTTGAATCAGGATAATCCACAGCCCAGGGAACGAGACTATTCATACGTGGGAAGTTTTATGGCATTCTCCATTTGGATTGGAGTAGGATCAGCTGCCGTCAGTGAATGGATCAAAGATCATTTTAAAAAACCTCAATTATCCCGGAATGCAATATTAAGTGCCTTGGTCCTTCAGATATTATTGATTCCTTTGGTAATGCTTAAAGCCAATTATCATGAACATGACCGCAGCGGGAATTATGTTGCCTGGGATTATAGTTATAACCTCCTCCAATCTTGCGAACCGAATGGCATACTGTTTACAAATGGTGATAACGATACCTTTCCTTTGTGGTATTTACAAGAGGTTGAAAATATTCGCAAGGATGTTTCTGTTGTAAATTTGAGCCTCCTGAATACCCCGTGGTATATCAAGCAATTGAGAGGATCACGCCCCGGAGACGAGGACTTTAAAAAGCAGATGGCACAGCGGGAGGAGAATGAAATTATTGGCAGGCGATTCATTAAGATATCCGATGATGATATTCGGAATATTACTTCCGGATTAACACGATGGAAAACACGAGAAGTCACGTTTCCTGTCCAAAGTGATCAACAAATTACCTGGACTGTAAAACCCACCTATGCAAAACAGGCATTAAAAGTTCAGGATATGATGATTATGCAAATCATCAATGATAACAATTGGTCATCACCGATTTACTTTGCTGTAACCGTTTCACCGGGAAATCGCATCGGCCTGGAAAATTATTTGGAAATGGAAGGGCTGGCTTATCGGTTACGTCCGTATAATACAAAAGGTATTAATGCCGACCGTATGGAAATCCATTTATTAACAGAATTAGGGAAAGAAACTTGGAATCGTAATCTTGTCGGAGATGTATGGGAGAGTAAAGAAGGATCTTTGTGGTTTCGAAGTCCCCATGAAAAATATCTTTTCCGCAATTTAGGGAATGAAGATGTTTTTTATAACAACCAGATTATTCGGTTACTTCAGAACTATCGGAGTGCTTACATGCAACTGGCAGTTCATCATTATATGAAATACCAGCGCTTACAAGCTACCGATCAAGATGGTGCTGAAGCCAGTAGACAAAAAGCAGAAATGGTATTGGACAAAATGTCTGAAAATTTGCCAGAAAATACCATTTATATGGATAACAGAGATCTCTATTTTCAAGTGGGACGTCTCTATCTCGGCTTGGGAAATAATGATCGGTTTAAGGAAATATTAACCCAATTATTGGAGAGGAAAGATAATACAGTAAGAAATTTCCTTGAATACGCTCAATCTTATATTGAATTGGAAGACTATAATTCCAGTTTGTCCATTCTGGAAGATTTATATAATGATTACCAATCATTTGAAACAAAAATCCTTGCAGGCGGAAGTAGTCGAAAAAGTATTAATACAAAATTATGGGGCCAATATAGAAAACATTATCCCGATATTGTTTCCCGTTTAGTCATTACCTATCAAAAAATGAATATGAATCAGGAAGCTGAAGATATACTTTCAATCTGGCTGGAAAAAAATCCGAAAGATGAAGAAGCTAAAAGACTTTTGGAAGAATTAGCAGTATCTGATAGCAGTTAATGGATAGGAAATGGCAAACTATGAGTTGTCACCGATCGTGAGTGAAGAAATGTTGATTAAACATTCGATGTTAAATTGAAGAAAACCCCGACGAACCATTTATTGTTACAACAATACCCGTCGCAGATTACAACCGATATGTTCCTTCAGTGGAAAGGCGTTCCACTGCTCACTTTTCACCCAGGTTAAATGCCACCGTTAATATCCATTATCATTCCCCATTGGAACGGGATTGACGTTCTGTCTGAATGTTTGGATTCAATCAAACAATCTAATTATCCTAAAAAGGAAATCATTGTTGTTGACAATGCGTCGATAGACGGAAGTCAACGTTGGATGAAGGACAATCATCCGGATGTGGTTTTAATTGAAAACAAACATAATTATGGATATGCCGGAGGATGTAACCGGGGTGTTTCATCTGCAAAAGGGGATTGGCTATTATTCTTAAACAATGATACCATCCAGGAACCTGATTGGCTGGATTACTTAGCCAAAACAACTACAAGTAATATGGCACCTGCAGCCATTCAACCCAAAATCCTTAATTATTATGAAAGAAATTTATTTGATTATGCCGGGGGTGCCGGGGGTCACTTAGATTTATTTTGCTACCCTTTTGCCAGAGGAAGAATTTTTCTGGCGCAGGAAAAAGATATGGGGCAATATAATCAACCGACTGAAATATTCTGGGCATCAGGAACGGCCTTCATGGTGAAGAAAGAGGTTTTTGAAACGGCCGGAGGTTTTGATGAAACATTCTTTGCTCATCAGGAAGAAATTGATTTATGCTGGCGGTTAAAACTCATGGGTCAAAAAATAATGGTTGAGCCCAAAGCGGTTGTATATCATAAAAATGCCGTTTCACTCCCTATGCAATCCTTTAGGAAATATTATTTAAATCACCGTAATTCTTTCTTCATGCTGCTCACCAATTACAATCTACCGTTAACATTATATTTTTTCCCCGTCCGCATGGTTTTGGAAATGGTAGCTCTTTTATATGCATTGGGAAGAGGAGATTTAAAGCATTTTGGTGCCGTAATAAAATCTCTTTTCTGGTTACTGGTTCATCCGGGGGTAATATATCGCAAAAGGCAAAAAGTTAAAAAGGTGAGAACAATAAGTGATCGGGAATTATTAAAACAGCTTTACAGGGGAAGCATCGTTTTTTCCCATTACATTCGTGGAATAAAAAAATATAGTGAACTTTAATCTAATGCTTTCCGGTAAACTTCATAATTTTCAGGATCCAGTTCCATCATATCCCTGATCATATTTTTTTGACCTAAAAGTTGTAATGCCCTGACCAAATCATTTGTATGGGCTTTTAGAAATAACGTTGTATAGTGTTCTTTCGAAAATCGGTCATAGACTTCATCCAATCCTTTGATCATATTTCCAAATTCAGCCACAGCGGCATCCAATTCTCCATCTTTTAGTAAATCCATGGCATAAAAATAAGAAAATCGGGCTTTTCTTAACCCAAAATTGCTACTCATATCATCCACGAGGCGGGCACGTTCTGACCATCCTTTTGGAAAGTCACTGGATATTCCCCGAAGGGCAATTTCTTTTGTCAACTCATAAACACGGGTTCCGCCGAGAGGTTCGTATGTATCGATTTCTCCTGCAAGAATGAGGTTTACATAATAGGCCAGAAAACTCGACAAGGGATCAAACTGTACCAGATCATAAAAAAGTGATCCTCCCTGACCGTAAGGAAATTGAACCGATTTATCAAAAAAACGCTGGTTCGATCCGTTGGATATCAAGACTTGAACTAAATAAGTATCCTGAGATCCTTTTTGGGCGACTCCTTCAAAAATGAATTGAATATGCAATGGTATATTCAAATCGTCATAATCCTCATCCCAACGGGTGGTTTGAATGAAATGGATAATTTCCTCTTTCAGAGGAATGATATTTTGTTGTTCCTGAACTTTCAGAAGACGGTTATCAAAAATAATGTCAACTTTCCCGAATTGACCCCAGATAAACCCAATAGTCAGAATGAATGTGAATATGTGTTTCATAACTGCAGTGCCTGAAAATAGAGGAAGTTTTTGAGCAGAACAAATGAAAATAATTAGACAAAGTGTTTACACATTATCGTTTAAAAGTTGATAAAGAAAGAAAATATCTACAGCAAGTAACAAAATTACAAGTATAAGAATTTCACAAAAAATATCATAAAAATATTAACGGTAGGAATACAGATAAAGTTTTGTAAACTCTAACCAACGTTACAGCCGTGATTTAAACCAACTTGCAGGCGGCTTAAAGCAAAACTGCTAAACTGGTGACTGAAAAGCGCTCCGGCGCTTTTTTGGTTTTCGGTCTTTTTGGTGTTATAATCTTAAAACGGAGCCAACCATGAACCAAAAAGATATAGTTACCCTGAATATTGCCGGAGTGGCATTTCTTCACTGTGCGAGATTCCCTGTTCTCGTTGGAGCGTTGTACTTGAATATCCATCATCATTCAGCCATTGTTCTGGAAATAGAAGAAAATACCGTATGGGTAAAAATGATAAAAAAATCATATCCCTATCGTGCGTGGAGCTTAAACCGGTTTGGGGTTCATAAACAGCACTTGAAAGTTATTACAGCTAAATTTTGTTCTGTCTAAATGATGAATTTGTAACCTTTTGGTTCCTGTCTGACTGGTCGCAAATAATGCTCTAATCTTTCCCGAAAAATATTCTTGACCACAACAACGTAAAGCCAACCGTCAGTTAGGCTGTTTGTTGTAGGTCAATTGCTGTAAATTCTCGGCTGATATGGCCAATATTCATCACTTATTGAAAGAAAACCCGGTGGGATTTCACGTCTTAAAAATAGCCGGGGAATTGGGTCGCGACTTCCCCATGGATGTGTACATTGTGGGTGGATATGTTCGGGATATCTTTCTGGGCAGAAAGTTAAAGGAAATAGATTTCATGGTGGTGGGTGATGGGGTGGTTTTCGCCAGGGAACTGGCCAATAAACTCGGGGTAAAAAAAATTGTACCTTTCCCGAAATTTTCAACAGCAAAGATTCCCTACACAAAGATTCCCCTGGAGGTGGCAGCTGCTCGTACAGAAACGTACAATGACCATTCCAGAAAACCAAAAAAAATTATTTATA
>CAYXMX010000078.1:0-5655 GCA_964466265.1 uncultured bacterium
TGGTGGGCGCAGAGAGATTCGAACTCCCGACATCCTGCTTGTAAGGCAGGCGCTCTGACCAGCTGAGCTATGCGCCCTTTTTATAATTATTTACTGACTGGAATTCCCAAAATAACGGTGTGGAAATTAGGATGATTATTTTGTTTTAGCTGCTGTTTTCTTGGCTACTGTTTTCTTTTTCCCAGGAATCCCGGGCAAGGCGATATCTATTACATCCATCATTTCTTTAGCGAAATAAAACGTCAGGTCTTTTTTAATGTGATCGGGAATATCCTCCAAATCCTTTTTATTATGATCCGGTAAAATAATGGTTTTTATCCCCGATCGATGGGCAGCTGTCACTTTTTCTTTGACACCACCAATGGGAAGGACATTCCCCCTTAAGGTAATTTCCCCAGTCATTGCGACTTTATCTTTCACCGATTTCCCGGTCAAAAGCGATAACATGGCTGTGAACATACTAACACCGGCTGAGGGTCCATCTTTTGGGATCGCTCCCGCAGGAACGTGAACATGAATATCTGTTTTTTGATGAAAATCATCATCGAGGCCAAGTATATCGGTATGAGATCGTATATAAGTCAAAGCAGCTGTCGCTGACTCTTTCATAACATCTCCCAATTGCCCCGTCAGCGTTAATTGACCTTTTCCTTTCATTTTGGATGCTTCGATGAATAAAATATCACCGCCGGCTGCCGTCCAGGCCAATCCGGTAACCACACCCGGTTTTGTCGTCCGTTCAGCTAATTCGGAATAAAAACGGGGAGCTCCCAAGTACGCAAGAACTTTCTTTTTATTTAGAGATATATTTTTAATTTTCTTTTCAACCCTGTCTCGAGCTACTTTCCTCAACACATTGGCAATTTCTCTCTCCAGATTCCGAACACCTGCTTCCCGAGTATAGGATTCAATCAATTCTTTAATCGCAGACTCATTAAAATGGACTTCCTTTTCCGTCAGACCATTTTCTTTAATTTGTTTTGGAATTAAGTGCCTTTGGGCTATTTTTACTTTTTCATCTTCAATGTAACCACTGAATTCTAAAATCTCCATCCGATCTCTTAAGGCCGGTGGAATCGGATCCTGGTAATTGGCCGTTGAAATAAACATAACCTTACTCAAATCAAAATTAACTTCCAGATAGTGATCGCTAAAGGAATAATTTTGTTCCGGGTCCAAAACTTCCAGAAGGGCTGAGGATGGATCCCCACGAAAATCCATTCCCAGTTTATCAATTTCATCCAGCATAAATACCGGATTATTGGTACCAGCTTTTTTCAGAGACTGAATGACCCGACCAGGTAATGCGCCGATATAGGTTCGGCGATGCCCGCGAATTTCGGCTTCATCCCGAACTCCCCCGAGCGAAATACGAATAAATTCCCGTCCCATGGATCGAGCAATGGATTTACCTAAAGAAGTTTTTCCCACTCCGGGAGGCCCTGCAAAACATAAAATAGGTCCACGTACAGCGCCATCAGGGTCCTTTTCCTGTTTTAAGGCACGGACAGCCAGATATTCCAAAATTCGTTCTTTAATTTTTTCCAGACCATAATGATCCTCGTCCAATATTTCTTTTGCCTTGGAAACATCCAGCGTTTCGTCCGAGGAATTCGACCAGGGAAGATCTGCCAGCCATTCAATGTAGGTTCTGGCAACAGAGTATTCAGGCGACTGAGTGGGAATTCGGGATAATCTGTCTAATTCTTTCATCGCCACTTTATCTGCCTCTTCAGACATTTTCGCTTCTTTTATCTTTTTCTCCAGATCATTGATTTCCACCGAACCTTCATCTTCACCTAATTCTTTTTTAATAGCCTTCATTTGCTCCCGCAAATAATACTCCCGTTGAGTTTTTGAAATTTCATCGTGGACTTCACTTTGAATTTCTTCACCCAGTTTGATACGCTGTATTTCCCTAGAGAGAAGGGCAATTGCTTTTTCCACTCTTGCTTTTACATTTAATTCCTCCAGAATTTCCTGCTTTTCCGAGTTGGACACTGTTAATAGAGAAATCGCTCTATCTGCAAGACGTGAAGGCTTTTGAATATTAGACAGCATTCCTGAATGCTCTTCAGTCAGATTAGGGGCAATCTGAATTAGTTCCGAGAAGGTTGTTCGCAGATTTTTCACGAAAGCGTCCAGCTCAAGATCCGATTCATCAATATCCTTTACGCGAGTAATTTTGGCAATATAATAGGGGTCATTCTCGACATATTCCAGCATTTTAACTCGTTCCACACCCTGAACAATGGCTGATTTACTATTGTCTGGCATATCAAATACCTTCAGAACAACGGCCAGAGTCCCGTAGGAATAAAGTTCCTCTGGTTTTGGATCCTCGATAGAACCATCTTCCTGAGCAATCACTACAATATGTTTCCCCTGAGGCGGAAGATCATTGATTAATTTTAAGGATTTCTCTCTTCCAACATAAATGGGAATCACCTGCTGGGGAAACAATACCGTATTTCTCAGAGGCATGACGGGAAATTCTTCTGTATGTTGTTTTATTTCTTCGGACATAATTTTCCTTTTAAAGGTAGATTAACATGACATCAATAAATGTGCCAATACTTTTTATATGCACATATGGCAGGATGATTACGCATTGACGTCATAACTAGGATGGGGGAAGCAAATGACACGAAACGCAATCAGAACGAAATTCATGTGGAATTTTGGGGACTTCTCCCAATCCTGGTATCGTTATTTCCTGTTTATGACATTTTAAGCATGATTTTTCATTGACAAATTTCTGATGGGGTCCTGTATCTTTGTCTTTAAACAAATCTGTTAACCTTGGTGGTATTTTTCCGTCGACCATCCTTGGCTGACTTTGGCTTGAAGGAACAATTTTATTAAAATCTTGCTTCATGTTCATAACAGCTACCAATATAATTCCGGTAAAAATGGTTAAACCATATACAATTGTTTTATTCATTGAATCTTTTAACTCCGTTTAGTCTTGCTTGTTCGTCTGCGTGGTAAGAACTTCTCACCAATGCACCTGATTCTATCACTTTAAATCCTAATTCATATCCAAAGGATTGATATTCTTCAAATTCTTTCGGCTCAACATATCTTTGAACCGGGAGATGGTTTTGTGTGGGCTGAAGGTATTGACCAATGGTAAATATTTCAACACCCAGATCACTAATTTCCTTCATCGTTTCCAATACTTCACTCTTATGTTCACCCAATCCAACCATTAAGCCAGTTTTAGTAGTAAGGCCGTATTCAACTGCTGATTTTAACACCTTCAGACTTCGGCGCCAGTTCGCCTGAGTTCTGACCGATTTGCTCACTCTTTCCACACACTCAACATTATGAGAAAAAACCTCCGGACGGGCGGAAAATACTTTCATCAAAGAAAAACGATGACCCTGGAAATCCGGTGTTAAAACTTCCACAGTACAGGCAGGAACATGTTTATGGATTTGATGAATAGTTTCTGCCCAAATGGTTGCACCATAATCTTCCTTCAAATCATCCCGGTCCACCGATGTAATAACGACGTGACGAAGATTCATTTTTTTCACCGCCAGTGCTGTTCTCATGGGTTCCAATGGATCATTCCAAAAGGGTTTTCCGGTCTTGACTGAGCAAAATCCACAGGCACGTGTACAAACATTTCCGAGTATCATAACGGTTGCCGTCCCTCGATTCCAACATTCATAAATATTGGGACAGCGGGCTTCTTCACAAACCGTATGCAACTGATTTGAATGAACTGCTTTTTCTACGGATTGATATCCATCTCCAATGGTTAAGCGGATTTTTGGTTTTGGGTATGATTGAACTCGGGATTCCATTAGAAGAGGTGTGTTAAATCCATTTGCTCTAACTGATTTAAAACCATCTCAATAAACCGGGCGCCACCGGCTCCGTCAATCAGTCGATGATCAAACCCAAGAGAAAGAATCATCATACTTCTGATTCCAATGGTATCTCCTTCATTGGTTTCAATCACAACTGGCTTTTTCTGAATGGTTCCGACACCCAAAATGCCTACATTCGGTTGATTGATGATGGGCGTTCCTGCGGTTACGTTAAAAATGCCAAAGTTTGATATGGAAAAGGTGGATCCGGTCAATTCTTCCGGCATTAGTTTTTTTGATCTTGTACGGATAGCCAAATCACGAATCTTTCTGCATAATCCCAAAAAATTCAATTCCTCACATCGTGGTATAACCGGAACCATCAATCCATCGTCGACGGCCACTGCCAATCCTATATTGATATTTTTCTTATGAATGATGGTTGATCCTTCGACGGAACTATTCATATCCGGAAAAGATTGCAATGCCCGAACGCAGGCAGATACAATAAAAGGAGTAACGGTTAATGAAAACCCTTCCCTGCTTTTGAATTTATTTCCATGGGTCTCAATATACCGGACGATGGAGGTCATGTCCACTTCGTTCATAAGATGAACATGGGCCGCTGTATCCAGGCTGTGACGCATATGTTCAGCGATGATTCGACGCATTTTAGTCATTTCTTTACGTTCGTCTATCAAAGATGGTGCTGAGGGTTCATGTTCAGGAAAAATATCCGGTACTTCTTTAACCGGAGCTTGAGAGACGACGGGTGGTGTTGACTTTCTTATTTCAATATAGGCCAGTAAATCTCTTTTGGTTACCCGGCCATTATGGCCGGTCCCAGAAAGGGATGCCAGCTCATTATCGCTGATTCCTTCCTTTCGGGCGATAGACTTAACGATTGGTGTGTAATATTTTTTGGTTCCGGAGGCCGGTTCGCTTTGACCGATTGTAACATTTTGAACTTTTATTTCGGGAGCTGGAGTTGGTGGTTGGGGTAAGGACGGTTCAGGTGTTGGTTTGCTTACCGGTTCTTCCCGGGGAGGCTCATCCATGGAAACAGCTCCAATTTCTGTCTCAATTCTGGCAATCGTTTTTCCTACTTCAATGACATCATTGGGATGAGCCAATAGTTCCGTAATCACTCCCCCGGTTGGGGAGGGAATTTCCGAATCCACTTTATCTGTACCTATTTCCAAGAGAATTTCATCTGCATCTATTTGATCTCCCACTTCCTTCCGCCACTCAAGGATAGTCCCTTCGGTAATGGATTCGCCCATTTTAGGCATAACAATGTCAACAATCATGACTTAATACTCCAGTAAATTGGTTAATGCAGGTATAATATCAGCAGTTTGGGGTAATATTTTATCTTCCAAAACCCAGCTATAGGGAATATGGCAGTCTTTGGCTCCAACTCGGGCAATGGGGCCATCCAGATATTCAAATAATTCACTGGCAATTCTGGCGGCAATTTCTCCTCCGGGACCTCCCGTCAGCGTATCTTCATGGACAATGAGGACTTTTCCCGTTTTTCTCACAGACTCCTGAATCGTTTCCATATCCAGCGGATTCAGAGTCCTTAAATCAATCAATTCAACTTCCTGGTCATTCAAATGACAGGAATTAACGGCTTCTATGGATTTTTGAACCATTGCTCCCCAGGTAATCATCGTAACCTGATTTCCTGATTGGACCACTTTTGCTTTCCCAAAAGGAAGAACATAATTTTCGTCCGGTTCGGGGGTGGCTGAATACCCCTGACGATATAACCCCTTATGTTCAAAAAATAGAACGGGATCATTCAATCTGCATGCGGCTTTTAATAATC
>CAYXMX010000079.1:0-5576 GCA_964466265.1 uncultured bacterium
ATGCAAAAATAGCAGGCCCGAATAGACCAAATACTTTATGGAACGTCTCATCATTCACCGGCGACCAACTGGTCTGGGGCATGGCATCGGCCAGCAAAATGACGCCTAATACAAATAAACTTGCCACCAACCCGCTGATTACAATCTGATCTGCCTTCTTTTTGCCGTATAATTCAGAAATTAAATCCGTACATAAAAAGGTGATTGGATAGGGAAGAATACCAACCGATAATTCAAATGTATACCCTCCGAATGGAGACCAGGTAAAAAATTTCTGGAAAATGAGATTTGCACTTACCAGCGAGGCTATAAAAATACCTGCAAAAATTAAATATAGACGCCCTTTATAATCCATCAGTTGGATTCCGGTCCATAGTAATCGGTCTTGATGGACGGTGTTTCAATTAAACGAATTCGATGCAGGTTAACACCTGTTAATTTCGATTCAATCGACTCCCAAATAAATACAACCATATTCTCAGATGATGGTTGTTTATCAGCAAACCATGGAATATCCAATTCAATTTGAGAATGGTCTAATAGATTAGTAACATTTTCATCAACAATTCTCTTTAAATACCCCAAATCAACAATAAATCCTGTTTCGGGATTCACCTTGCCTTTTACAGTGACTTCCAATGTATAATTATGACCATGTACTTTTGAGTCATCCCCAAAAACTTCAACATTTTTTTTATGGCTCCAATCGGCGTGCCCATACTGGTGTGCAGCGCAAAAATGGAATGATTTTGTCAAAAATTGCATATGATATACTTGTAGGTTACAAACATTTATTAACACTTAATTTAACTTATATAAAATCGGAGGCAAAATGTTTCCCCCGTTGAAATATTTTTATCATTCTGATGGTTGATCAAAATGATGCTTCTAAAAAAGTATTATACCCAAGTGTAAAAAATAATGCAGTTCATGATTATCCTTTCGCTTGAGCCATATCTCTCCTAAATGTGATAAAACCATTCCCCTGATTCAATCTGACCAATGGTTTCACTAAAACAGGTATCATAATGACATTTTATGAGAGAGCTTCGCTCATTTGTTCTGTTGCCCAATCTTGTTTTCTGTCGATTTCTTCCATTTCAACACGGTGTTCATCCTGATCGGCACATACCATAGCCATTTTACCTGACCTCATGATTTCAAGCACATTCAATTGATTAAATTCTTTAATTAGTTCTTCAACTTCGTCTACTTTTCCCGTTGCTTCAACGATGCATACACACCCGCCGCCATCCACTAGTTTTGCACCTTTATCTGATATGAATTTCTTTAATTTCTCCATATCTTCTTTTTCAGTCTGGACTTTGATTAAGGCATATTCTCTAACAACACTTGGGACATGGGTAATATCAATCACTTTAATCACCGTATCCAATTCTGCAAGGTGTTTCCGAATAAGCGATTGATTGTAGTGGTCTGAGTGATGACAAACGATTGTAATTCTGGTGATACCTCTTTTTCCACTTCTACCGGCTACAATACTTTCAATATTATAATTTAATCGATAAAAATGTCGGGCGATTCTATTGAGGACACCCGGTTCATTTTTCACATAAGCAATAATGGTCTGCTTCATAATCAAATTCCTTATTTGTTTATTCTGGGCAAGGGGTCATTTCATCCTGATAAGTGTATGACCAACATACCCATAAGTCACTCCGATATGGATCCGGTTGAAATTCTTGTATTCGCCCATTACACCCGGGACTCGGAGCAAGGGGCGGGATGGAGCATATTACAACCCATTTATGATGGTATCTGATCACACTATCTATTCCCATTTTGATGGTTCATTGATTCACCATCACCTGTATACCGAATAAGTTATTTCGCAGGATAAGTAGATCTGGGAGGGAGTTGATTCCCACCGCCTCATTGACCTACCGAATGTAAATATGCGGTCAGGCAGTCAGAACGGTGAGTCCAATAATAATTAAAATAAAAAGAATAATCTGTAAAGCGTTAATGGTCTGAGCACGAGGATTCATACCCGAGAATCGGGTAATAACCTGGCCGGATGTATTTAGATATGCTGGCATTATTTTATTCATCTTATTTTAATTATAAATATAGCCGCTTCTGGCCATATTTACGACAATGTTAATATATCCAGCCTACCGATGACAAGACTTTTTTCTCATTTTTTAATCGACCGGTCGATATTAGAGAATAGGGCATCCTCTCCCAGCGAAAAATGGATTGAGGTTGAGTCATTCATTCCTTAAATTGATACTTGTGGAATATCCGTTGACTATACTAACAATATCATGTTAGCAATATACAGAAAATAATGAGTAATATTCCTAAATTCATAAAAATTATCACAATAGGTGGAACATATTTCCAGATATAAGGGCAATATGAGTCAAAATATTCCGCATATTGACAATGTTAAGCCGACCGCAAACGGTCGGCTTAACGGAGCGGCGAATCAAGGATTCGATTGCTATGCCGCCTGGGCGGATTATTGACGCTTAATTAAGATGGGAGATGAGAGAATCATAACACGAACCAAACGACGTATAAGAGGATTGATCGCTCTGGCTGCCTCTGCGGCCATCGCGGCACTGATACACTATGGGATCGCGAGTCCCTACCCGGATCTGAAGATCGCATACCTGATTGCCGTCGGCGTTGCTCTCTGGGGATTCATCGACATCGTTCGCTCACTGGCGGAATCATAAGCAGAGGGGCAGTTGGAGGACCGTTGCTCCAGCGAGTGAAGTGGTGCGAGGCGGCACCGTTTTAAAAAAAGAAGCAATAGGAGGTAGATTAATGAAAGAATTAATTAAAAAGAGAAACTTGTTTATGAGTACTACAATAATGTGTGTACTTCTAACAATAGCTTTTTCATTTGATAGTATTGGTATCCATTGGTTCTGGTCAGGTAATATACCGGTGGCAATTGTATTAGGAGTCCTTGCTATAATTCTCGGAACATTTTGGTTTCGTACACAGAGAAAAATCAAAGAATTTAAAAATTAGTAGAACTATTTATATATTTGCAAAAATTATTAGTTAAAATCTTCGCAAAAATAGTGATATTTCAGCAAGAGTGCGTTATCAAAGGTAAAATGCCGCCTAACAAAAGTTTTCACCTGACCGAAGGGCTGTAGCGTGAATTTAGCACGGTCAATGTATTTAGTTAAAGTTTTGATTAAATCCGTAAGTTCGGTGCAAACAATTCCTTCGGCAGGTGAAACTAGGCGTTATACACTTTAAAAACATGCAGTTCAATTACATAAAAGGCTAACAAGTGGATACTGACACTAAAAAATCTGAAGAAAATTCAAAGAAACAAGCACAACGTGGGCTTGTCATATTTTTTACATTCTTGATCGTTCTATCAATTCCAGCTTACTGGCTGAGAATTAGGGGAATATCACCATTCGCTATTCTTTTTACACCCGCAATTGCGTCTATCATCACCAGACTGATACTCAAGGAAGGCTTTCGAGACGTATCATTTAGTTTTCGAGGACATAATCTTCGCAAGTCATATTTGATTGCATACCTGTTCCCCATGGCCGTTGTCCTGATTGCTTATGGATTTACATGGATATCAGGACTTGCTGAATTCGACTTTTCACCGATACAATCCAATGCCAGTATCCCTCTTCCAGAAAACCCTTATCTGGGCTTTCTGGTCTTGATCGCAATCGTTTGGACGGTTCAGGTTGCAGTCAATATGCTTTTTGTTGCTGGCGAAGAAATAGGTTGGCGTGGCTACATGCTGACCCGTCTCATTGATTCAGGCGCTCCTTATCCACTACTCATTCACGGTCTCATTTGGTCAGCTTATCATATACCTTTAATCCTATTTGGGGCCTATTCCGCAGCCGCCGGCCCATCATTGGTATTGTCAGTTATCCTATTTACTATCATTGCGACATCCTTCTCGTATCTTTTAGCGTGGCTTCGTCTTGATTCGGGGATTATATGGCCTTCTTTTGTTGCTCATGCTACATCGAATGCATTAACCCAAACCGCATTTAATCCTGTAACACAAGGTAATCATTCAATGTTATGGATTGGAGAATCAGGGATTGTCACTGCGGTTGTTTTGCTCTTCATGATAATTCTAGTCAAAAAGATGTATAGCCATTTACGATACAAAGGATAATGGAGCGCAAGCAAGTGTATAACGATATCTATGTTCCTCTTTTCCGGAAGGCAAAACATTGGTAATGTTTTAAGAAAATAATCCACAAACCAACAAAGAGGAACATAGATATCGTTGGGCGTTCTCAAAATTATTCTTTTTAATTTAGCAGAATCTTTTTATGTTTGTACAATTGTACAATAGGGAAGATCATGAAGCTTGTAATTGACACATCTGCAATCATAGCAGTCCTAGTTAACGAAGAACATAAGGAAAAACTAATTGAGCTTACTGAACGCTCTCAATTAATTGCTCCATCCTCACTTCACTGGGAGATTGGTAACGCATTCACAGCCATGTTCAAGAGAAAAAGAATAAGTATTGAAGAAGCAAATGTCGCTATCGATTCTTACATTCAAATCCCAATTAGATTTGTAGAGTCTAATTTGTATGAATCAATTGAGATATCCTTTGATAATGAACTATATGCGTATGACAGTTATTTTATTCAATGTGCTAAACAATACAACTGTCCATTACTTACCCTAGATAATAGATTAAAGGAAGTGGCAATAGAATTAAACGTTAATGTTTTGGAGGTATAGATAATGCGAACAGTTACTTTTTCAGAGGCACGTCAGAAGTTTTCCTGGGTCCTTGATAAGGCGAAATCTGAAGGTAAGGTAATTATTATCAGAAGAGATGGATCTGAATTTGAATTGAAACCAATCAAACAAGAAAATTCTCCTTTAGATGTTGCTGGAATAAACCTTGATCTGACTACAAATGAGCTAATTGATATAATTCGCGAAATCAGAGAAAGATAACGCCCAACTCTCGCTGCTACGGACGTCGTGGGCAGGTAGCGTGAACTGTACCCGTACAATGTCAGTCGGCGCAAAGCGCTGCCTAACATTCACTGGAGCAGGAAGAACCTATGTTCCAAAGTCTGCGACTTTTCGTACAGAACCTTCTGCTCAGTTCACGCTGATTATACAGCAGAAAAATAAGAGAACTAATTATAGACCTCAAGAAGGCTGGTTTTGTTAATCGTGGTGGAAAAGGGAGTTATAAGAATTTCCTACATTCAACTGGAATAGTGATAACAATTTCTGGTAAAACAAGTGATGATGCAAAACCATATCAAGAAAAACAATTAAAAGAAGCATTGAAAAAGGTATTCAAATGAAACATCGTGATAATTACTTAAAAATAGTTGAGTGGTCTGATGAAGATAATTGCTATGTCGGATCAGTTCCTGGATGGTTGGGACAAGTTTGTCATGGCGAAAATGAACTTTATGTTTATTCAGAATTATGTCATATAGTAGATGAGTGGATTGATATTTATAATGAGGGGGTATAAAGAATTTTGTGTAAACGGTCAAAATGCTTAACGTAAAACCAAAGAAGGAAAGCAAAATGACCAGAAAAGAAGAACTGATAGATGAACT
>CAYXMX010000080.1:0-5299 GCA_964466265.1 uncultured bacterium
TAATCAAAAAACCGGAAGCGGAGGCAGGCCCAGGCAGAAACCAACCCATCTTTTAAGCGGAGTTTTTTCCCTTCAGCCGATGATCTTTTTACATAGGAAACAGGGATTTCAACCACTGAATATTTTTTGCGAAATATTTTGGCTGTCATTTCAGCTTCCAGTCCAAACCCTTTGGATTTTAAATTTAATTCCTTAAATATATTCACCGGAATGGCCTTGTAACAGGACGCCATATCGTTCACCCATCGCTGATTAATCAAATTGGAAAAAAAGGTAATGAATCTATTTCCGAAATAATGGAATGAATGGCCATTGGTTTTTTCCAGCCACCGGCTTCCAAAAACCACATCCGCCCGGTTTTCTTCGATGGGACGAACCAATGCTTCATAGTCTTTTGGATCGTATTCCAGATCCCCATCCTGTAAAATAACAATATCGCCTGTAATGTAAGGAATGGCCGTTTGAACGGCAACGCCTTTTCCCCAGTTGGTCCCATGTTTCAGGAAAATAATATTGTCCACATGAGATAACCCTTCAGCACTGCCGTCTGTGGATCCGTCATCCACCACAATGATTTCCTTTTCCAGGGGATTATGTTTCACCCTTTGAATTAATTCCAGGCAGGTGGGTGCTTCATTATAGACGGGTATAATGACCGATATTTTCATTCAGGCATTCATGGGTATTCGGTTCAAAATGATATTAGATCCATCTATCGTTCGCAGAAAAATAATCCTGGAATCCAAAGTGTAAATAAGGATTCATTTTTCAGCTCATCCAGTTGATGCGGGATTCGGGGTTCCACTTGGTGGTTGTTTTTTTCAGCTTGGTAAAAAATTCAATGGAACTATTTCCCGTCATATCCCCCACGCCAAACCTCGATTCATTCCATCCCCCAAAGGAAAAAGGTTCCCTGGGAACGGGAACACCAATATTCACTCCAATCATACCGGCGCTGGCATTTTCAGCCACATAGTGGGCCATTTTCCCCGATTGGGTAAAGACGGATGCAGCATTCCCATAAGAAGAGCTATTTTCAATGGCCAGTGCTTCATCCACAGTATTGACCCGCATAATGGCCAGGACAGGGCCAAACACTTCCTCGGTGGCAATGTTCATATCCGGTGTCACATGATCAATGACCGTGGGGCCCACATAAAATCCATTTCCATCCACCGTTGGATCCCGGCCATCGACTAAAATGGTCGCCCCTTGCTTCTCTGCTTCCGTGATATAGGATTCAATTCTGTCTTTGGCTTCTTTGGAAATGACACTTCCCAGATTTTGTCCAGTAATAATGGCCCTGGCTTCTTCACAGAGTTTTTTAATGATATGATTGCACTCCCCCACGGCCACCATGGCGGAAGCGGCCATGCAGCGCTGCCCGGCACAGCCGGACATGGAAGCAGCTATATTGGAAGCGGCCATTTGGGGATGGGCATCGGGGAGAACAATCAGATGATTTTTGGCCCCGCCCAACGCCAGGACCCGCTTTAAATTTCCCGTCCCTCTTTTGTACACGATTTTGGCCACCCGGGTGGAGCCGACAAAGGTGATAGCTTTGATCCCTGGATGATCACAGATGGCTTCCACCGCTTGCGGTCCCCCATGGACAATATTCAAAACGCCCGGCGGCAAGCCGGCATCATCCAGGAGTTCTGCCAGGCGGTTGGCGCTCAAGGGAACCTGTTCGGATGGTTTTAGAATCAGGGTATTCCCCAGGGCAATGGCGTTGGGAAGGGTCCAGTTGGGAACCATGGAGGGGAAATTAAAGGGAGTAATGGACGCCACCACACCCAGGGGAATTCTTTCTGAGCGGCACTCCACTCCCCGGCTCACTTCCTGTATTTCCCCAGAAACCAACTGGGGAAGAGAACAGGCAAATTCGGTTAATTCAATGGCTTTTTCAATTTCCGCTCTGGATTCAACCATCGTTTTTCCATTTTCTTCATGAATTAATTCCGAAAGTTCCTCCATGTGTTTTTCCAGAAGGGACTTATATTTAAAAAATATCTGAACCCGCTCTTTTATGGTCATACCAGACCACCGGGTGAAAGCCTGTTGGGCCGAGACGACAGCGCCATCGACCGAATCTGAATCGGAGAGTACCACCTGGGAAATGACTTCTCCATTCAAGGGGCTGATGACGTCCAGTAAATGGTCCGTTGGTGAAATAAGTTGACGATTGATTCTATTTTTTACAATGGGATATTTCATGGTTTTCTCTTTAAATGTTTCGGATGAATTTAATATAAGAGACTGTTGCAAAACCTATTTGGAAAATGCTTTTTGACATTCAACCCTACTGAAGCCTCCTGGTCTTTAAGTGAAGTCTCATGGGGAAATCATGGTAGAAATAATGAAGAGTCGGGCGATGGGTACATTATTAAATTATGGGTATGAAATATGATGTTATTATCATTGGTGGTGGCATTATCGGACTTACCACTGCCTATACATTGCTTCAGAAAAAACCGGATACAACACTTTTGATTCTGGAAAAAGAATCGGACGTGGCCCGGCACCAGACCGGTCGAAACAGCGGTGTCATTCATTCCGGTATCTATTATAAACCAGGATCAAAAAAAGCCATAACCTGCCGTCTGGGAAGAACACTATTATTGAATTTTTGCAATCAACATGCCATTCCCTATGAAATCTGTGGAAAAGTGATTATAGCCACCGACGAGAGTGAATTGCCAAGACTCACCAATCTATTTGAGCGGGGCAAAGCCAATGGAATTGGGGATTTATCGTTGATTAATTCCGATGAACTGAAAACAATTGAACCTTACGCCAGCGGTCTCAAGGCCATTCACTGTCCGGAAACAGGCATTGTGGATTACACAATAGTGGCAGACATATTGAAGGATGAAATATCCGGACTTGGAGGAAATTTCATTTTTTCCGCAAAGGTGGAAAAGATTCAAACGGATTTACACGGGACCGTGGTGGTCACATCGACTCAAGAATTTACATGCAAAACATTGATCAACTGCGGAGGATTGTATACAGATAAAATTGCCAAAATGAATTCAGTGGATATGGATATGAAAATTATCCCTTTTCGTGGAGAATACTATACCTTAAAACCAGAGAGCCGTCACCTGGTTCATCACCTGATTTACCCGGTTCCGGACCCCCTGTTTCCTTTTCTGGGGGTTCATTTCACCCGAAGAATCAATGGTGAAATTGACGCGGGGCCCAATGCAGTCCTGGCCTTTGCACGGGAAGGATATTCCAAATCCACCATCCATCTCCCTGAATTGATTGAAACCATTACCTATTCCCCATTTTGGAAAATGGTGAAACCTTATTGGAAAACAGGGTTGGGGGAAATGGTTCGTTCTCTCTCCAAAAGGGCTTTCGTTCGAGCACTGCAAAAATTGATTCCGGACATTTCTACCCATGATTTAGTCAAAGGCAATGCCGGGGTCCGGGCCCAGGCCCTCTCCGCCTCAGGGCAATTGTTGGATGATTTTCATATTGTCCGTCATCATCACTCCACCCATGTACTCAATGCGCCCTCTCCAGCAGCCACCGCCTCTTTTGCCATTGCCAGGAAGATTCTGGGGTATTTATAGTATTTTATTTAATGCCTTTTAACACCCGCACTTTATTTTTTAAAACCGGCCATGGAGCGTCCGAATAAAAAAACCTACATTGACAGGATTATAGTTAAGGTTGGCTCCCAAATAATATCCTATGAGCAGAGCAATGAAAAATAATATCCTAAATTTTGTCATTATACCGCTGACATCACCAAATGATCTGTTTTCTTTCTTTAAAATAATCCACACGACAAAAAAGTGTGATCGCCACCATAATATTGCCCGCCTGCTGGCGATTTGAATAAATATAAGGGGGTGGACAGGCTTCAGTGGACCCTCCTTCGCCATGACAGTTATTTTTTTTATTCAATAATCAAACGTTTTGTGGAGAGAAAACCAGCATCTTACAATCAATGAAAATTCGTCTTCTGTTTTGCCCAACAAGGTCTTGCTTCTGTAGAAAAAACCGGCGTTGATGAATGAGTCGTCTCCAAATCTGTAATCAGCAGCCAGTTCCATTTCAGTGGTATACGTAATAGGTTTGGTGGGAAAGGGCTCTGAGAAACCTGTTTCCATAGTGACCGTTGAATCTTCCCACGGAGTATCAAATGGCGTGTTCAGCCCATTGGCGCCATCTCTTAAATATGCCAATGAAATATACGGCTTCAGCTTCCCGTTCATATTCTCCCGGCTGTAATAGAGTTGAATCATATCAAAATCATTCCCAAGATAGTGACCAATAGGAAAACAACGGTGGGTGTATTTTTCTGCCGGGTCCGGCGTCTGGTAGGTGCGGTTTGTAATTCTTGTATATTCTAACCAAAGATCCGATGAAGGTGTCGGCCAGGCGGTTTTTTCGACGCCACCGAGAAAACCGATTTCATTGGGCTCCAAATCACCTTTAGATTTCCGGTTGATCTGGTAGTCATCAATCAGCCATTCTCCCCAAATGGATAGGGATGGCGTGTGAGCATACTTGAATCCACCATACAAAAACCCATTTGCCTGACCGGTAGAGGGGTTTTCCCGTTCCGGAATCCAAAAGATCACCGGATTGAAAAACTGCCACTCTATGCCTCTGTTTTCCCCGGAATAAATAGATGCTTCGCTGAAGGATAGAGTCAGTTTGTTATTATAAGTCCAATTCAATGTATGAAGCGACAGAAACCGTTTTTTGCCATCCACATTTTCCAGTTGAATTCCGGTCATGTTTCCGGCAATGGTTTTGTATTGAATATCCCATGAAAGTAAATCAAAAGGGCGGCTGTCATTACTAATAAGGAGCCGGCTGAATTTCCCGAAACCGTGACCCAAAAAGGCCCGGCCGGCTGTCCATTTGTTCTTGATCATTCCAAAATTGTTTGAATATTGAATGTAGCCTTCGTGGGTATAGCCAAAAATGTTTTTTACTTCCTTCCCGCCCCCTTTGGCGGCAGGCCCCCAGGTGTTCGTCATGAACATGCGGTTAACGATTTTGAAATGATTCTGCTGAAATTGAAAATAGCTGAAAAGTCCGGAACCGTAAATATCCAAGTTGTGGTGTTTGATTACGTCAAATTTTTTGGGGGAATAGACGGCTTCAACACCAAGTGTTATTTCACTATAGATTTGGGTAAAAAGAAAAGATATGAGCAATATGGCAATATATTTTTTCATGGGTTTGGAGGGAATTTAGGGAATTTATATTAAATACTTAAATTGTCATTATGATGATTCCGATTTATCGGAAGAAGAAGACATCCCCTTGG
>CAYXMX010000081.1:0-4904 GCA_964466265.1 uncultured bacterium
TTTTTATGGGGATTTGGTTATTGGTATTTGCTGATGATTATAATCGACCATGGAAAAAATATCAAAAAGAGTTTCGTCTATTGGAAATCGAAAGTATCCGCAATGATGTTTCGAAAATAGAAAATAAAATAGAATATAATCCTGAATATCAGAAGTTAAATGATTCTCTGGAAATGGCTGAAAAAAGTCTCTTGGGGAAAATGGATCAAATCAATCAGCTCGAACAGAAGCTTGAAAAAATTGAAGCAAAATATTACGGTGTCAATCAAAACTATCAATTTACAAAAGCAGAATATGACGTAGCAAAATTTTACATGGATCAAGCCAATTTCGAACATGGCGATATCCAAAATGCAAAAAGCAATTTGGAAAAATTAGATAAGCAGACGTCAAATTATAAATTGGATCTTGAGATACTTGATACAGAAATGGATGATATTAAGCATCAATTAAAGAAGCTATATTTTGAACAGAAGTCCTTTTCTGATCAGTTAAATACACTCACATTTAAACGGGATTTGACAAAAAGAAAATTGTCTAAGATCGACCCTGAATCCATGACCTTTGCTAACAAAATTGCAAATATTGTGAGGGATCTGCCTGTTCTAGATTTTATTGATCCATACTATGAAGTAAAACAGGTCGTTGTAAGTGATTTGGAGGAAGATTTGATTTTTACTGGGATGCCGAAAGTCGATCGATGCATGACCTGTCATGTTAGTATTGATCAAACCGGGTTTGAAGATGCCCCCCAGCCATTTACGACCCATCCGAAATTAAATTTAATAGTAGGTTCCAATTCCAGCCACCCACTCAGCGAATATGGCTGCACGACTTGTCATGGAGGACGGGGACGAGGAACAGGATTTATTTCTAGTGCTCATTCTCCGTCAGATGAAGAACAAGCCGCTCGATGGGAAGAAAAGTACGGTTGGCATCGTCTGCATCATTGGGATAATCCTATGCTTCCCTTACCATACGTGGAAGCATCCTGTTATAAGTGCCATAATGGAACCATGCCCGTGAGAGAAGCTCCTACCCTGAGCCTTGGGTTGGCTATTGTTGAAAAAGGGGGTTGTTTTGGCTGCCATCAAATTGATCGATGGGGACATACTCCGAAGCCGGGACCCGGTTTAAGAAAAATTGCAACCAAAACAAACGAAGAATTCGCCCATAAATGGATTATGGCTCCCAGGGATTTTAAACACGATACTTGGATGCCTCACTTTTTCAATCAAATAAACTCCAACGATGAAGCTTCTATTAAACGGACCCATCAGGAAATTCGTGCAATAGTTCATTTTTTATTTAAAAATAGTGAACCATTTGACATGGAAAAGATCCCGGAAAAAGGAAATCCTGAAAATGGTAAAATGCTAGTAAAAAGTTTAGGGTGCATGGGCTGCCATCGAATGGAAGAAGATCCCAATGAAGATGCCATACCATCCTTTGATGCCATGCGTCGTCAACAGGGACCTAACCTGATTTACTTAGGATCTAAAACAAATCAACAGTGGATATATAATTGGATAAGAAATCCACAGAGTTATAGTCAAAATACTAAAATGCCGAATTTTCGTTTATCAAAACAGGAAGCGTCAGATATATCTGCCTACTTAATATCAGAAAAAAATGCAGAGTTTGATGCCAGAAGTGTTCCGGATTTAGATATAAATGAGTTAGATAAAATTGTTGTTTCATTTCTGGGACAAACCAAACGAAAGGTAGAAGTAAACGCTGAATTAAGTTCAATGGATACTGATCATAAATTAAGTTATGCCGGTGAAAAACTCATTCGTCATTATGGTTGTTTTAGTTGTCATAACATTGGAGGATTTGAAAATACAAAACCCATTGGAACACCTCTGACCTTTGAAGGAAGTAAATTGATTACCAAATTAGCATTTGGCTTTATGGGTGATGAAATTGAACATACCAAATGGGATTGGTTCAAATTAAAATTAAAAAATCCAAGAATCTATGATATGATCCCTCAGGGAGATAGTAAATATAGCCTAAGTGTTAAACATCATCTTGAAAAAGCAAGAATGCCAAATTTTGGTTTAAACGAAGCTGAATTAGATGCGATTGTAACAGTATTATTAGGATTTGTGAAAGATGAGATTCCATCTACAAAACTTCCCGCCAGGACCACTCGAAACTTAATTGTGGAAGAAGGAGAAAGGCTCATCCAAACATTTAACTGCAAAGGATGCCATTCCATTGACGGAGACGGTGGCGTGATACGTTCTTCTGTTGCTCAATGGGTTGGAGAAATTGCTGATGAATCCGCTTCGCAAGATGCCAGTATCGTCCAATCTTTTTCACCTCCATTACTCAATAGTGAAGGTCGAAAAATTCAACCTGAATGGCTATTCAATTTTTTCAAAGAACCACAAATGATTCGACCCAATTTAGCGGTAAGAATGCCAACCTTCTCAATGATGTCCAATGAAGACTGGAATAAAATAATAAAGTATTTTCAGTATAAAGATGGCCAATTGATGGCCTATGAGCATAGAATTAAAATCGATAAAAACTCAGATTCATATAAAGCAGGTGAGAAAATTCAAGAATTGGGAGCATGTAATAATTGCCATTTTTATGGATTACAAAAGCCGAAACAGACGGCGCTATCATGGGCTCCAAACCTTGTACTTGCTAAAGAGAGGTTAAGACCGGAATGGCTGAAAGAGTGGTTTGAAGATCCCCAAAAAATTATGCCTGGGACAAAAATGCCGGCTCCTTATATTCCAACGGATGAATCGATAGAAGATGTCTTGACCAATTGGGGCAGTGCGGTTGCAGGCATGGAGGGTGATTCATCCAAATTATTTCAGGGATTGATTGAATATGTTTTAGGAATTGATGGAGAGTACGATATTTCAAAAATTGTAAAACAACATTTAAAAAATGAAGGGTATGGTTTTATTCTTGAAGAGGAAGATGATTGGGGAGATGACTGGTAAATAGTTAACCCAACCCTTTATTTATTCGGTCTTACAAATATAAAATCCAACCTAGCTGTTTGATCACCAATATTCACCTTTTTTATTAGAGTTTTCTTTGAACCAAATTTTTCCTGCCAGGCAATAACTTCATAATTTCCCGGCGGTATATTGGGAATTATATATTTTCCATCTTTAGCTGATACAGCAAAATATGGATGATTAAAAACCTGGATATAAGACTTCATCCAAGGATGGACATCGCACTTAACGACAAAAACATCATCAGTTTTTCTAAAAGTGATTGTTTTTTCTTTTACTGTCTTCGGCATTCCAAAATTAAATACAGTATTATTTTTCGGCCGTCCGTGAACATTATGCAAGGTCAGATCGCTATTTAGTATTTTCACTTCCTGATTGGTCTGGACACATAGTACATGGGGAATATACCGACATCCCTTTTGATCAAGAATCGCCGGGTCTTTGGTTTCTTTTTTATTATACTTCACATTGTTTAAGTATATAATGACATTGGCTAAATGGTTATTTTCATCTACAAGAAAACTTTCAGAGTAATTATCTTCCTGATCATTTGCACAGCATGCCGGGTCGGAGTCCATCCTAAGTCGCTTTGCTGCTGGAATTTTACCACGATAGATCACCGTTCCAATTAAATCACCACCCAATAAAATATGGGTTAATAATATGAATACTGTCATTTTAAAAAATACTCTTTTCATGGTTCTCTCATTCAATTTGTTTGATGAAAATTAATCATAATTATTACTCTCTTTTAATTTCTTTTAGAGGGTGTTTCATCCCCTTTTCCACACTTTAAGATCTAAATTATTCCAATTTAATTAAAATAAGATATATATATCCTAAATACTTGTATTCATAAATGCGTCCTATATATATTTAGACATTGAATTTGTGGTACGAAACCGCCATTCGTTTTTTAGATAATTGGAATTATTTAAAGTAAACCAATTGATAACTTTAACGCTTGACACATATCGGATCATTAAAATGAATTTGTCTTTTCTCTTCTCGGCTTTCCTCCTATTGGTTGCCTACAAACAGACCAAATACAACAGAAAAGAAAAGAATGTTTCCCATTTAACAGGTTCAGCTAATGATAGTTTTAACAGCAGAAATGCTCAAGGCTCACTGTTTTTCGTCGGCGAGGTTTAACCTCTCTGTCGTAAACAGCGCCGATGGTGTCAAGCGTCTATAAAATCAATTAAAATTGTTAATCACCTTAAGAGTTAATGATTGATATAAATAACCATTATAATAAGAATTTTTCAATTATCTCCAAATATATTTTGGAGATAATGGGGTAAAATTGATTACATTTAAACACATGTTATATTCCAAATCAGCAGAGTATGCCATTCAAGCCATGATCTATTTGGTCGAAAAAAGCTCCGATAAGCCGACCATGATTAGTGAAATCGCAGAAGCATACAACATTCCCTATCAATTCCTCGCTAAGATTATGCAAATTCTGGTGAAACAAAGATTAATCGTTGCAACACGAGGACGTAAGGGAGGAGTAAACTTGGCAAAAGATGCTAAAGATATATATCTCCATCAAATTGTTTATGCTGTAGACGGAGCTCCGCCAGAGAAAGACCAGTGTATTATTGGATTAGATGAATGTAGTGATGAAGTTCCGTGTCCACTCCATGATCAATGGAAACCCATACGCAAGCAAATACGAGAAATGCTTTCTTCAGAACCCCTGGATGATTTAGCAGAGCGAGTTTTAGAAAAACGAGAAAAAATGGAAAATAGTTAGTTTTACTGTTTCCTACTTTTTATTTTACCGTCTGATTAGTATCCATAAAATTTTTAAAAACCGGTACTGTTTTTTTATCTTTTAATAGTGGACTAATTTTGTCCACTTTTTACTTGCCTAGTTTTTTATCTTATATTATTTTTCACTACGGC
>CAYXMX010000082.1:0-4795 GCA_964466265.1 uncultured bacterium
CTATTTGTTAAACCATTTCACCGCCTTATTGTGCCGGCAATGGTAAGAGGAATGGCTAAACAATTAGAATTGAATGAAAACCTATAAGAATAAATGTGTGTGCATTTGGAAATTTGGAATTTGGAATCCGTTTTAGCTGCCAGTGTATTACACAAAAAAAAATTATCATAAAATGCAGTGTCATTCTCTGAATTCTGAAATGAAAAAGACAATTTAAATCAATATTGGCAAGAAAAATGTTTTGTTTCAGAACACAACCGTCAAGTAATTTTTAGAAAGTATATTCTCCTGTTTATGGTCGATCCGGAATAAATAAAAATGAAATTTAATAATAAATCATTGTATTTAACCTTGATCATTCATTTCGTGGTCGGTGGTGTTTTTTCATCCGCATTAATCGCTCAGAACTCCTCAATCAAATTTGACCATCTGACTGTGAATGATGGTTTATCTCAAAATACAGTTCGTTCTGTTTTGCAAGACAGCAGAGGATTTATGTGGTTTGGCACCGAAGACGGCTTAAATAAATATGATGGGTATACTGTCACTATATACAAACATGATCCTACTGATTCCACCACCATATCAGACAATTTAATCAGATGTCTGTTCGAAGATCAATCCGGGACACTTTGGATTGGCACAGAAAGGGGCGGTTTAAACCGATTTAACCGGGATAATGAAACATTTGAGAGTTACCAGAATAATCTGGCTGCATCAACCGGTCTCTCCAGTAATTCGATTTGGTCTATGGATGAAGATAGGGATGGGAATTTATGGATAGGCACCTGGGGGAATGGCATTAATTATTTTGATTCTAAAAAGCGTCGATTTATCCACCCTGATAATATATCAGGGGATCATTCCCAATTGGTCAATAATCGGATCCGTTCTTTGCACTTGGATCAAAATAATATTCTTTGGATCGGAACTGATAATGGTGGTTTAAGCCGATATGATCCCGAGTCAAATTTGGTTGAAAATTTTCAACTTGAAATTAATAATCAAATCGGTGACAACCAGAACCGGGTTTGGGTAATTCGGGAAGACAGCAGGAATAATCTATGGGTGGGGACAAATTTTGGTTTAAATCTATTTGATCGCCAAACCAATGAATTTACCATTTTTCCCCTTCTTACATTCTGGAATCCTCATAAATATGACTGGAAATATGTTGAGGTTACGTCCGTGGTTGAGGATGAGTCAGGTCTTCTCTGGATCGGGACAAACGGCAGGGGAATTTGTCGTTTTGATCCCCACACAACTGAGTATCAATATTATCAAAATGACCCAAATAATTTCTCCAGTATAAGTTCAAGCGGGATTCTTACCATGACCAGGGATAATGATAATCTCATATGGGCAGGGACAAATGGTGGGGGGATCGATCGGTTTAATCCTGAACCCAAATTTATATATTATGCACATTTCTCACCGGATTCCAATAGTTTAAGTCACCCAAGTATTCGAGCCATATTTGAAGACAGAGATAGTGTCCTTTGGGTGGGTTCCTATGGTGGATTAGATAAGTTTGATAGAAAAGCAAATCATACTACCCACTATAGGTTTAAACCAGATAATCCATATGGACTAATCAATAAAAATGTTTATTCCATCGCCAAAGATCATGATGGCACAATGTGGATTGGAACTGAAGGTGGTGGTTTACATCATTTTAATCCTCAAACTGAAAAATTTATCCCCTATCTGAATGATGATGATAAACCGAAAATAATCAGCGGGAATTTTATTTTTAATTTATTTGTGGATCAGAACAATGATTTATGGATCGGGACTAATAATGGAATATCACTACTGACTAATGAAAATAAAAGTAAAGGATACTTTATAAATGACTTCCTCAAGTTAAATGGATATGTTATCACGGCAATTATTGAAGATGAAAAGGGATTCATGTGGATAGGGACAGAACGGAATGGACTTATACGTTATGACAAAAATTCAAAAATAGTCAGCCATTTTAATCATAATCTACGAGATGTAAATACCATCAGTAATAACCGGATTAAATGTGTATTTAAGGATAGTTCAGGAAAACTATGGATTGGAACGAACGGTGGCGGATTGAATCAATTCAATTATGTGAGTGAAACATTTAGCGCTTATACAGAAAAAGATGGGCTTCCCAACGATGTGATTTATGGTATTTTGGAAGACAATGACAGAAACTTATGGTTAAGTACCAATAAAGGATTATCTAAATTTAATCCAGCAAAAGGAACATTTAGAAATTATGATGTGCATGACGGACTACAAAGTTACGAGTTTAACACTGGAGCTTATTTTAGGAGTTGGACAGGAGAAATGTTTTTTGGCGGTATTAATGGATTGAATGCATTCTTCCCAGAACAGATCCATGATGACCAAAATACCCCCAACATCGTTTTGACTGACTTTGCCATCCATAACAAATCGGTTACCATTGGAGAGGTATTGGAAAGTGGTACAATTCTTTCGAGTCATATATCGGAAATAAATAATCTCTCATTATCCTACAGGGACAGGGATTTCACTTTCATGTTTTCAGTTCTTAATTTTCACGCTCCCGGAAAAAACCAATATGCTTACAAAATGGAGGGATTTGACCATAACTGGATATTTACAAATGCGTCCAGACGATCAGCATCTTACACCCATTTACCTGCAGGAAAATATACTTTTAGAGTTAAAGGATCAAACCAGGATGGGGTTTGGAATACCAAGGGGATCTCATTACCCATCAGAATTACGCCTCCATTTTGGAAAACATGGTGGGCGTATATGGTTTATGGAATCGGCATTATTGGAATTTTTTGGGGTACGATTCAGTGGAGATTAAAACAAATTAAAAAACGAACGACTATATTGGAAAAAGAGGTTGATGAACGGACGGCTGAACTTCAGGATAGCAAGCAGAAACTACAAGACCAATTTCAATTTCTTCAAAGTGTTATTGAATCATTGTCCCAACCATTCTATGTTATTGATGCAAAAACATATAAAACAGTTCTAACCAATACAGCAGCGAAGGAAAGAATTAAATCAGGAAAAATGCATTGTCATTCACTCATGTTTGGCAATGAAAATCCATGCAGCCATTCCGGACACTTTTGTCCTCTACCTGAAGTTAAGAAAACAAAACATTTGGTTAAATTTGAGCGGAAATATACGGATGAAACTGGAAAAACATATTACGCCGAAATTAATGCATATCCCATTTTTGATCATAGTGGAAATGTGATTCAGATGATAGAATATTGGACAGATATAACGGATAGGAAAAATTTGGAAAATACATTGAAACAAAACCTCGAAAACAGAAACAAACAACTCACTTCAAAAGCAATGAGAATGACAAAGGACAGGGAAATATTAATTGAGATAATTAAAGACGTTCAATCTCTCTACCAAAAAACACAGCCAGATCTCAAATCTCGTGTAAAATCCGTCATTTCGAAACTCAATAACCAAATTGAATCTGGATCAGAATGGGATGAATTTGAGCTTTGGTTTCAGGAAGTCCATAGCGAATTTTACCAAAAATTAGTAGAAATTTGTTCCGATCTGACACCAAGAGAAATGAAAATTTGTGCCTTTCTGAAATTAAATCTCAATACAAAAGAAATTGCCAGTCTTGCCAACCTGACGGTAAAAACCATTGAAGTTTACCGATCTCAACTTCGAAAAAAATTAAATGTTAAACCCGGAGAGAATCTCGTTAAATTTATTTCTGAATTATAAACTACACATTCTTCCGGAATAAGAGTTAAGGAGTACCGTGATCAACCTGACCATGGGTACAATAAGGTCTTATTGAAGGTGTTGCATAAGAGGAGGTAAACTTCCGATTTTAAAAAGGCATGTAATACCATGGTGTTCTACATCGCTACGTGTCTAAAATATCTTGGCATATAGCGTTATTAGAAACACCTACTTTCCGGTCGGTAAAGAAAATGATCTTCCTGAAATAAACTTATTAATCAAACCAGTGTCAAAAAAAGGGTAGCCAAACAGCTGCCCCTTTTTATTGAAATCATTCTTCTTTTTATGATGAAATTTCTTCAACCAGATAAACTCCCGGAATCAATCAATATTAAGTCAATTACTCTTCCCCAATATCTTCATTCCAAATATCAGGATTATTTTCTATATAGTTTGACAACATGGACATACATTCTTCCGAGTGAAGATCAATAACGATCACGCCATGTTCCTTCAGCCATTCAATTCCACCTGAAAAATTAACGGATTCACCAACAATTACTTTTTTAATTTTAAACTGCCGTATTAATCCGCTGCAGTACCAGCATGGTGCTAACGTTGTGACCATAATGATATCTGAATAGGATTTCTGTCTGCCTGCATTTCTAAAAGCATCTGTTTCCCCATGAACGGATGGATCATTATTTTGTATTCGCCGGTTTCTTCCTTTTCCGAGCAATGTTCCATTTTTATGGAAAAGAGCGGCTCCAATTGGAATACCACCCTCTGATAAACCTTTTTGAGCTTCTTCGATAGCAACATCCAGCATCTGGGCGTGTGTAGGAGTTAAATCTGTTTTCATTTCCATTGTATTATTAATTTCCGACTAAATCATCATACATCAAAATATATTCATGAGTCCACTTCGAAAGGGGTTAAAACCCCTCAATTGTTGTTTTCAACCTCAACCCCAACCTAAAGGACGGGGCAATTGATACGCTTTATCTTACTATTAATAATGATACTTACCCCGACATTTAGAGCATGTATCAAAGTTAGTTGAAACAAGGAAACTCATTCTGATTTAGGTGAT
>CAYXMX010000083.1:0-4569 GCA_964466265.1 uncultured bacterium
TCACCTAAATCAGAATGAGTTTCCTTGTTTCAACTAACTTTGATACATGCTCTTTTCTAATATCTTGTAACGAAAAAAATATATCAGTTGTGGAGATTGAATCACATAATATTACTATAGAGATAAATCGGGAAGCCCGCTTTGTTCAATTTTCTGATGAGGGATCTATGAGAATTAATAGGGGTTGGAATATATTTACTATCAGTGAGAAAGTTGAGGTTCATTCTGTTCTAGTTGATAATTCAAGCATTAAATATCAGACGTGGATATACCCAGATGATGACAATATACCTGATCATTTCAGAAATGTAATGGATGCCATGAATCCTTCTGGAGCATTTCAAATCGTTGCATTTCGAAGTGAAAATACTGGTTCAAAACCATTTTATGTTTCTTATTCAGGAGAATTTTATAAAAATATAGATGATGTTCGTTTCTCAAAAGAAAACGCGGGTGGGGAAATAAAAGCAACGGTCACAAGCCAAGGAGCATATTTCAATACTTCTGCCTATTATTATCCCACTGGTAGGAAATCGTTGTCAAATTATAGCATTACGGCAAATATACCCGCCGCTTGGGAATCCATTAGCGATGGAAACCGAATATCCAATGAAATCAAAGAAAAAAGGAAGATCCAGACGTGGAGCAACCCATATAAAAGCGATGGAATTATGTTCATGGCAGCTCCTTTTGTAACCAAATCGACATGGGTAGATGATATTGAAGTGGCTTGTTATTTTTTTGAAGCTGACACAAACCTGTTTGATCAATATTTGCAAGCAACTGCCGGATATATCCGTCAATATTCTGAATTGATTGGTCCCTATCCTTACCAACGCTTTACAGTCGTTGAAAATTACTTCCCGACTGGTTATGGAATGCCTGCGTGGACTCTACTGGGTCAACAGATTATCCGTCTTCCTTTTATTGTATATACATCATTAGGGCATGAAGTACTTCATAATTGGTGGGGGAATAGTGTATATGTTGACTTCGATCGAGGAAATTGGTGCGAGTCTGCCACAGTATATGGCGCTGATTATCGTTTCAAACTTAAAGAGTCATCAAACGCAGCCAAGATATACAGGAAAGAAATTCTAAAACAGTATATTAGCTATATAAATAGCGAAAATGATATCCCAATTCGGAAATTTATTAAGCGAACAAATCCAGTTACGCGAACGATTGGTTATAATAAGGCTATGATGGTCTATCATATGATTGAAAATGAAATTGGATCTAAACCATTTTTTAAAGCTTGGAGAAACATTAATAACCGATATAAAGGACAAGAAATATCTTGGGAAGAATGGATATCTATGTTTCAGGAAACATCAGGTAGGGACCTAAGTCATATCATTCCCCAGTGGATTGATCAGAGCGGTGCCCCAATTCTTGATATTCTCATTTTTCCATTAGAGAATGATTCGTTGAAATTTACCCTTTTTGAAAAAAGCGGCCAAGACTACCACCTTCAAGTTCCCATTCATTTTGATACTGGATACGATACTACTATCGTTTTGAATTCACCTTCCACTACTTATTTAATAAAAGTTCCAGTCGGTGCTACTTCTATATCAGTTGATCCTGAATTTCATCTATTCCGTCGGTTATATCCTGAGGAAATTGAGCCGATTATATCCACCGCATTGGGTAATAAAAACAAAGCTTTTTTTACTGACAACCCATCAGGTTTGTTTGAAGGTTTCGGAAAAAATATGACTGAAGGTGAAGTAACCATAAAACCTCTTTCCCAAATAAATCAACTGGACCGCGAGATACTTCCGGTTATTTTGAATCCAAAGAAACTTCCGGCATTTATTTCAGATAATATTTCCATCCATGATGAGGAAATTTATATTGGTGATAACATATTTCCAAAATATGGACATACTTTTATATTCACCGGGCAAAACTGGGATGGTTATAAAACAGTGCTGATTATTTTAACTAGTGATTTTGATTCCCTCCCAAGAGTTGGTGAACTGCTTCCTTATTATGGAAAATATTCATACCTCGTTTTTAAAGGAACAAAGAATATTGGAAAAGGTCAATGGGAATTTTTAGCTTCTCCCTTGCAAAAATTATTAAATTAAATAATGGATAGGATATGATAATAAGATTGAAAAGTATTGGTGCAATCGCCATATCAATATTAATGTTATCAGGCTGCACTACCTTGTGTCCAGTACACAGTATGGCTGCTCCTGAAGGAGATTTAATCACCCAAACCAAAGAACTCCCGGTTCTGGCAATTCCAAATCTGGATAATGCAGCTGAAGCATATTTTTCACCAGATGGTAAAAGTATTATCTGCAATGCTAAAGTTGCAGATGATGACTTCGTTCACCATGTTTATACAGCCAATATTGACGGAAGTGATATTTTACGAATCAACAAGGAAGGTGAAGATGCTTGTTCTTATTACTATCCATCCGGGGAAAAATTGATTTGGACATCCACAAAAGATTACCCAAACCTACCCGCTGGGAATTGGTCAAAACCAACCATTTATCCTCAGGGAGCAGAGTTATATTCCAGTGATCTTGATGGAAAGAATGTGGTTCGTCTAACACATAATAAATATTATGATGCTGAAGTATCCGTTTCTCCAGATGGAGAATGGATTCTTTTTACTCGACAGATCGCTGGGAACCTGGATTTATGGAGAATGAAATCTGACGGAACGGATGAAAGGCAAATAACATTTACAGACGATTGGCAGGAAGGTGGCTCATTTTATATGCCAGACAGCAAAACCATTATTTTTCGAGCGTGGAAAAAGGAGTATGATGATACACGATCTAAACCAATGACCATTTTTACAATCAACCACGATGGGACTGGGTTAACACAAATCACATTTCAAGACGATCAGACCAATTGGGCACCTCATCCCGGCCCGGACGGTAGACATTTTGTTTTTGTAAAGGTACTCCCTCCCCACAATTTTGAAATCTACTTAATGAACATTGAAACAGGTAAACAGACCCGGTTAACATACAACGATGCTTTTGATGGTTTTCCAGTTTTGTCACCGGATGGAAAAACATTATTATTTTCATCCAGTCGGAATGCAAAACCAAGCGAAAGAAGTTTATCACTTTTTACAATGGATATCAGTTCGTTAATAGATTAATTCAAAATGTTATTTATCTTAAAAAGCCACAAAAATTTGTGGCTTTTTTATCCCATTCATTTTTTTTACATTAATTAATCAGATAATATAGACGATCAATAATTTTACATCGATTGAAATTCAGGAAAGAGGTTACTTTATTTTCTTGGTTATGAGAATGGCAAGAGAAACAAACTAATCAAAATGATGACAGATTTATCATAGATTCTCGCCGGTAATCATGACTGCTAATATAAATGAGGATATTCATTCGACCTATCGTCAGATTGCGGATAAATATGACCTATTTTCTAAACTACCTTTACTCACTGATTTTCGCGAGAAAACTTTTAGGAGAAAGGCTGTCACCAAACTTCATATTTCTCCAGGGGATACTGCTGTAGAAATTGGATGAGGTACTGGAAAGAATTTTTCATTTTTCCGAGATCATATTGGTCCGAAAGTTAAAATTATTGGAGTGGACTTTTTTAAATCTATGTTAGCAAAAGCTAAAAATAAAATAAAAGAGAGGAACTGGCAAAATATTGAGTTAGTTCATTGCGATGCATCAGCATTCAGAATTCTGATGAATATCGATGGAATTTTATCCACTTTTTTACTCGTTTTTATTAAAAAATATGAAACCATATTCAAAAGAGCAAGTTGTGGTTTAAAGACCAGCAAACACCTGGTTATCTTTGATCAGAAACTGCCTGTCAGCCTTTTTAGATTTTTTATTCCATTATTCGCAGGGGTTGTAAAACCATTTTCAGTTACACAAGAAATATTCGATCGCCGTCCCTGGAAAAAACTCAGTGTGTATTTTCATCTAGCTTTGTTTCAAGAATTATACTTTTGTTTTTGTTATTTAGTGGTCGGCGAAAAACACTTAACCATCACTTAACCATCCATGTGTCACCAAGATATTACTAGACATTTGATTCAGTTATCCAATAGGGATATTGCTCAACATTCCCAACGTTTTTTCAAAACGGGAAAAGGTGAATATGGTGAAGGGGATCTGTTTTTAGGTATCCGGGTTCCTGTCATCCGAAAAGCAGTCAAAAAATTCAAACATGTCCCTTTAAAAGTGATTGAAGAATTATTGAAATCAGATTACCATGAAATCAGACTCTTTTCCCTGTTGTGGATGGTAGATCGATTCAATAAAGCAACTCCCGAGATACAAGAAAACATTTTTTACTCTTATTTACAAAATATCCACTATATCAATAACTGGGATTTAATAGATTGTTCAGCTCACTATATCATTGGCGCCTATCTTGAAAACAGAAATAACTCTATTCTCGATGATTTTTCAACATCGGATTCTCTCTGGAAGCGGCGTATCGCCATTATGTCCACTTTTTACTATATTAAAAGGAATCATTTTACGGATACATTACGCATTGCGAAAGTATTGCTCCGAGATAAAGAAGACTTGATCCACA
>CAYXMX010000084.1:0-4379 GCA_964466265.1 uncultured bacterium
GGTTGTTTAATCTGGGGGCGGCACTGGCATTCGTCCAAAGTCTGCCGGTTGGTGTTTATATTGCCATGAATGGGCGATGCTTTAATTATGATCGGGTCTGGAAAAATAAAAAGACAGGGATATTTGAAGAAATTTGATTTATTTACTTTAAAAAGAATCTCCGCTTAAATTAATTCCGGAATCAAATTAGACACGAATCATCAATTCGCACTAAAAAGCAATCATGACGGAAACATGATAAATTTCTTGCATTTCCTTAATAAAACGACCAATTTTAAACTTATCATTCGAGGTAAGACAAACATCATGAACCATAAAATCAGAGATTTTCATCATGTCTGGTAATATTAAATCCGGAATAGGGTTTATTATTCCCTTTGGGGCCATCATTGGTTTTGTACTCTCTGTAGTCGCAGAAAACTATATGATGGGCATATTTTTTGCTATAGCCGGTATTCTGGTATGGTTACTCTACATGACAGTCATGGATACGACCGCACCGGAAACCATGGGCAATTTTATCATTCTGTTCGGAGTATTGCTAGCGTTAGCTGTATTTATGAACTTTGGCTGGGAGCAAAATATGTGGGGTGGATTTGAATTCAAAGTAGAAGGGGCGGTACTCGCGCTAGTCGTTTTTTTCTTTTCAACTCTAAGCGGAATATTATATCGCCAGCACCCCGCTCAAAGAAACCAACAAAAATTAACCCCATCTGAACAAGAATTAGTTGGCAAAGCTCTTCAAGGGCAGGAAGATCCACGAGTCATTGTTGTCAAACAGGAAGCTGAAGTCAAAGAAAAAGAAAAGGATGGTGAGGATGATGACAAAGAGTATTACGAATATGATTATCCTTATCCATATTACTATGACGAAGACGATGAGGATGATGACGAATACGAATACGACAATGAGGATGAATACGAAGACTGATTGTCATATTTGAATAAGATATTTAAAAGGGCAGTTTCTACCCTTTTTTATTACCTGCCCGTCCCTGTCATAACAAGCACTATGTTTGTGCTGTTTACAAAAGCCCTATGCTGAACAACCGTCGCTTTGATATAATAATAAATAGTCAGTAAATAGAAAATGTGAAACCACCACTCATTCACTTTCCCTAAAAAGAATGCGCCATCCAAGATTACCATAACCATAAATAAAATGGTAACCATCATTGTTGGTGGATATAGTTTGCGTTTTATCCCCAAAATATTCTTGTAAAACTCATCCCCGATTTCATGGTGTTCCTGTGTGTATTCCTTAATATTCACTCCTGTTCCGACAAAGAAAAATATTACAAGTGTTTGGGCTGCGATGAAGAGAATACTAACCAATAAATCCAAAGCAATATGACTTGTTGGCCAAATGTTGATGTAGTGATTAATACCAATCATTGTGAGGCCAACTCCCGACAGGGCAATCATAATATAGGATGTTATCATGAAAAACCACATGGAATTAAAAACTCTGATTGGATGAGCAGTTGAACGCCTGTCGGTACTCGCCGATTGGCGGAACAGGTAATGAATCAATTTTGCTATACATTAAAACGGAAATAAATACAGTCCCCATCTTCGACGACATATTCCTTC
The DNA here is from genome assembly GCA_964466265.1 of uncultured bacterium. GTDB lineage: Bacteria > Fidelibacterota > Marinisomatia > Marinisomatales > TCS55 > JADFRD01. The sequence continues at coordinate 1,594 of CAYXMX010000084.1, forward strand.
CCTTGCAATTTTGCCAAACCAGCGTCTTTCACCGCTTTTTCAGAACCCAACCGGATTAAATCATGAAACCGAATGACTTCTGCTTTAATAAAACCCTTCTGGAAATCAGTATGGATTTCTCCGGCTGCTTCCGGAGCGGTGGCTCCCTTTTTAATTGTCCAAGCTCGAACTTCTTTAGGGCCCCCTGTAAAAAACGTCTCAAGTCCCATCAGTCGAAATCCTGCATGGATCAGTTTATCCAACCCAGGTTCAGTCAAGCGATACTCCTCCAAAAAGAATCCTTTTTCTTCGTTGGGTAAAATGGAGATTTCCTGTTCCAGCTTTCCACATAGACGAATGGCCAGATTGCCTTCTTTTTCAGCGAAGTTTACCAATTGTTGTTCAAGGTCTCCACGTTGATTGTGGGTAATTTCCGCTTCGTCCACATTGGCAACATACAGGATTGGTTTGCTGGTTAGTAAATGCATTGTGGGGAGGATCCTTGATTCGTCTTCATCGGTATGAAATGTCCGCGCCCGATGTCCGTCACTGCAATGTTTCATTAAACGCGTAATGAAATCATTTTCTTTTATAGCTTCTTTGTCCCCGGATCGCGCTGCCTTTTCCGCTTTGAACCGGCGTTTTTCCAGCGTCTCCAGGTCCGCTAGGAGCAATTCAGTTTCTATGAGTTCTGCATCCCTGACCGGGTCCACCGCGCCCTCCACATGGGTTACATTTTTACCTTCAAAACAGCGCACCACATGAATGATGGCTGCTACCTGCCGAATTTGACCTAAAAACTGGTTGCCTAGACCTTCGCCTTTACTGGCACCGCGAACTAATCCGGCAATATCGATAAACTCAACAGTGGCAGGGGTTACTTTTTCCGGTTTGAAAATCGCGGTCAGTTTTTCGAGACGTGGATCGGGGAGTTCAACGATGCCAACGTGCGGATCTATCGTGCAAAAAGGGTAATTTTCAGCTGGGACGGATGATGCCGTCAGAGCGTTAAAAATGGTAGACTTACCCACATTGGGCAGGCCGACAATTCCGCATCGTAAAGCCATGTTTTCTGTGATATATTTACAAAATTAAAAAGGATCGAGGGACGGGTCCATCCCGGTATCCCAAACCAATTTTTCAAATAGACCTACCTGAAGGTCTTTGGCAAAATAAATGGCTTTATCTTTTACCTGGAGCACCGCATCCCCCCAAGCCATGAATGTGGGTCTGGTAATGAATTTTCGTATATCAATCCGGTAAGATACTTTTTCGTGATATGGACGCACCTGACCCTTAAATTTTAATTCTTTTACACCCAGCGCTCTCCCTCTGCCTTGCCCCCCTGCCCAAGAAAGAAAAAATCCCACCAATTGCCAGAAACCATCTAATCCTAAACAACCGGGCATCACCGGGTCATTTTTAAAATGGCATTTAAAAAACCAGTTATCTGGATCAATATCTAATTCCGCCTCAATAATTCCTTTTCCATATTTGCCCCCTGTATCAGCAATATGAAGAATACGATCCATCATCAGCATGGGCGGCAGGGGAAGTTTCCCGTTTTTTTTCCCGAAGACCTTCCCTGATCCAATATCTAATAATTCTTGTGTAGTATATGAAGACTTTCTAATCATTCTGTGTTCCTTTTGAGATATTCAATTTACAGATTTTTCTTATAAGCATCTGATTCTTTTACGCTTCTTCGTTTGCTCTAGAGTGTGTCCTTTCTAAATTCCCCTTTTAAAAATGGAGTCAATATGTCTGAATGGGTACTAATACTTGGATGTTCTACCGGTCATGGCGGAGCAACGGCAAAGCGCCTTGCTGAGGATGGATACGGTATTCTTGGTTTTCACTTTGACCGCGGTGAAATCAAGAAAGAAGCTGAAGCATTAAAGGAAGAAATTTCCGCTATTAATCAAGGTCGGGTTCATTTCTGGAATGTGAATGCTGCCGCCATCGAAACAATGGAGAAATACATTCCTCAAATTGCTGATATAACCGGAGGAACCCCACTTAAATTAATGCTTCACTCCATAGCTTTTGGCACTACAACTAATTTTTTTGGGGAAAAACCAGTAACTCAAAAACAAATGGATATGACTGTTCATGTAATGGGGAACTCCCTGCTTTACTGGACACAAAAATTATTAAATGCTGATTTATTGGGGAATGGATCTCGGATTTTAGGCCTTACCAGTGAAGGAAATTATGTGGCTATGGAGGGCTATGGACCGGTGAGCGTTGCGAAAGTAGCCATGGAAGCCATCTTGAGGCAAATTGGATGGGAATTGGGGCAATACGGAATCACAGCTAACGCGGTTCAGGCAGGCATAACCCCAACACGAGCATTAACAAAAATTACTGAAAACTGGAAAACCTGGGTGGAGAATACCAAGAAGCGTAATCCGATGAGACGTACGACAACGCCTCAGGATGTTGCCAATACTATTTCACTATTGTTGAGACCGGAAGCGGATTTTATTAATTGCTCTATACTCTACTGCGACGGTGGAGAAAGCCGTTCAGGGTCTTTTTAAAACTCGAAAAGTACCTAATAAAAAAGAAGCCTATATGAAAAACATGGATTTACCTTATTGAATGTTTTTGGAGAGAAAAAGGCTCTGATTTAGGGTTTCTGTTTTCAAGTCGTGAAAAAACAGACCATGGAGATTTGATTTAATCCCCCCCCCCCCCCCCCGGGGGGGGGGGGGTTTTTTTTTTTTTTTTTGGGGGGGGGTTTTTTTTTGGGGGAAAAGAACCATTTCAAATATTTCCCGGGTGGGTAGGATTTCAACAAAATT
>CAYXMX010000085.1:0-4347 GCA_964466265.1 uncultured bacterium
GAATAAACTATTATATCAAAAATATGAAAAATCTAATTTATTTTGGACAGCACTGCATAATACCAGATAGCAACAATTATCAAATTCACAATAACATATAGGGGCCATTCACCAAACAGACGCTCAAAATCTAAAGTTGCATATCTGAAATCCAATATATTCTGCTCAAATAATAAATTATAAAATGCAATAAAAATAGAATAGCAAGCCATGAACTTTAGTGCTGTCCAGACAGCATTTTTGGATAAGACATTTCCTTGGTTAATTAATAAAATGGTTAATGCCAGGGGAGCAGTATGTTTCAGGTAAAACCCAACCCAGGAATAGGGAAAAATTTCGAGTGAAGGACAAACGGGGTTTGGCCAAACTAAAAGAGTAAAGAGGTCTCCTGTCCAGGCAAAATAAAAAAAGACTTCATATAACTTTTGACTGAATCTGAACGATAATATCAGTCCCAGCACAGCTGTAATATTACAAAGCCACAATATTAAATGAACATTATGCTGTACATTATAAAAACTGGTAGTTATTAATGCGTAGATAATGCATATTTTTATCAATGGCAGTATTCTCTTATCACCTCTGAAGGCACCTAAAACCAGGATGATGGAAATCAATGAAGTGATTACTGAAATGATTAGATGATACTTTTATAATAGTCTAATGCTTTGGGATTAGCCAAAGCATCTCTATTAGTTACCGGCTCACCATGAATGATTTTCTTCACGGCTATTTCTACTTTTTTCCCGCTGATGGTATAGGGTATATCCTTGACCATTTTAATAATGGCCGGGACGTGACGAGGCGAGCATTGGGTTCGGATAGACGTTTTGATTTTTTGAATGAGTTCGTCATCTAAAGTTGATCCAGGTTTCATCATGAGAAAAAGAGCCACTTGCTCATCGCCATCAGTGCGAACACCAACAACTAAACTATCTGTGATTTCCGGTAATTGTTCGACAACCCGATAAATTTCTGCCGTACCAATACGAACACCACCGGGGTTTAATGTGGCATCACTCCGTCCATAGATTTTAATTCCGCCGTGATCATTGATTTCAATATAATCGCCGTGGGTCCAGATGGAATCGAATCGATCAAAATAGGCCTGATGATATTTTTGACCTTTTGGATCATTCCAAAAATAAATCGGCATAGAAGGGAATGCCTTTTTGCACACCAGCTCACCTTTTGCATTTCGAATGGATTTTCCGTCATGATCCAGGGCATCCACATCCATGGCCAGTCCGCTGCATTGTAATTCACCACGGTAAACAGGCAGGGTGGGGTTTCCAAGCGCAAAGCAAGAAATAATATCTGTGCCGCCGGAGATGGAAGCAAGTTGCACATTCTTTTTTACATCCTGGTAAATATAATCAAAATTTTCTTCCATGAGAGGTGAACCGGTGGATAGAATCAGACGTACTTTCGATAGATCATGAGTTTGAATAGGTTTGTTTCCTGCTCCTTCGCTGGCAGCAATGAATTTTGCACTGGTTCCCAATACGGTCATGCCACTTTCTTCGGCCAGGTCCCACATGGCGTTGCTGTCTGGATAAAAAGGAGATCCGTCATAAAGGATAATGGTTGCACCAATCGCAAAGGTGCTCACCAGCCAGTTCCACATCATCCACCCACAGGTGGTAAAATAAAATACACTATCATCTTCCCGGATATCGCAATGGAGTCTCAATTCTTTTAAATGCTGCAGCAATGTACCCCCGGCTCCGTGGACAATCGATTTTGGTAATCCGGTGGTTCCTGATGAATACATGATATATAGTGGATGATTAAAGGATAAAGGTTCAAAGGCGATATGGTCAGCATCATTATCGGTAAAATCGGAAAATAGAATACTATTGTCAATGGAACCAATATCAGGGTTGGCATGGGTATAGGGTATAATGACTACCTGATTGACACTGGGTAGTTCATGTAAGATACCCTTTAGCTTTTCCAATGAATCGTGTTTTTTTCCGTTATAAAAGTAGCCATCAGCCGCCACCAGAATGGTAGGTTTAATCTGGCTAAACCGGTCCAGAACACCCTTAATCCCAAAATCAGGAGAAGAAGAAGACCAGATGGCTCCCAGAGAGGCTGATGCCAGCATCATAATAATGCTTTCGGGCATATTGGGAACAAATCCAGCGACCCGGTCACCTGCTTTTATTCCTGAATCTTTCAGGGCGCGGGCTGTTTGAGAGACTTTTTTATTCAGTTCACCATAGGTTAATGTTCGAACAGATTGACCTTCCCCATAAAATTTCAGTGCGATTTTTCCATCTTTTCTTCTTAACAGGTTTTCAGCATAATTAAGGCGGGCGCCTGAAAACCATTCTGCCCCGGGCATTTTATTTTCATTATCAATTACCTGGGTAAATGGGGCAGTGTAAAGGATATCAAATGTGTTCCAAAGGTTTTCCCAAAAAGCAGGTATATTTTCGACTGACCATTGATGTAAATCAGAATAATTATCCAGATTTAGCCCATGATTCGTGTTGATGGTCTTTTTAAATTCAGCCATCTGCGAGTGCTCAATTTGCATCGTAGATGGTTTCCACATGATTTTTTCCATTTGAAATCTACCTAAATGATAACCAAAAATAAGAGTCTTTGAGGACATAAACAGCAACCGATTTAATAAATGAAAATAGCATTTTTAACCGCCGGTGGGCTGGCTCCCTGCCTTTCATCATCCATTGGAGCCTTAATTAAGGAGTACCATACCAAAGCACCCCAAGCTGAATTGATTGGTTATTTAAATGGTTACAAAGGGTTGTTGTTAGGAAAATCAATCACCTTTCCTGAAAATGCCTACGAATTCGCCCCGGCACTGATGTCCTTTGGGGGAAGCCCGATTGGCAATAGCAGGGTGAAGCTGACCAATGTAGATAATTGCCTAAAAAACGGATATATCGGTGAAGGAGAAAACCCGGTTGAGGTGGCAGCTGGCCAGTTGAAAAGAGATCAAATTGATATTCTTCACACCATTGGTGGAGATGATACCAATACGATGGCGGCTGCTTTGGTGAAATATTTATCCGAAAATCACTACGGACTGACGGTCGTTGGACTACCGAAAACAGTGGATAATGATGTCTATCCCATCGCCCGGTCTCTGGGGGCAGATACAGCTGCAGAACAGGGAACTATTTTCTTCGAAAATATTGCCAATGAAAATACAACAAGCAACCGTCAGCTCCTTATCCACGAAGTGATGGGAAGGAATTGCGGATGGCTCACAGCAGCCACCGCCAGAAAATACCGACATCGCCTTGAATCCAGACCCTTTGTTGATTCAATGTTGATTTCCCGGGAACGATGGGATATTGACGCTGTGTATATTCCTGAACAAGAAATGGACTTTGAATCTGAATGTACCCGTCTGAATCGGCTTATGGATGAGAAAGATGGTGTTAATGTTTTTATCAGTGAAGGAGCAGGCGTCGAAACCATTATTAAAGAAATGGAAGCATCCGGAGAAACAGTTCCGAGAGATGCTTTTGGCCATGTCCGGCTGGATGAAATAAATCCGGGCCAGTGGTTTGCAACACAATTCAAAGAAAAGCTGAAAGCAGAGAAAGTCCTTGTTCAAAAAAGTGGATATTTTGCCAGGTCGGCTGCCCCAAACACTTTTGATCTTGATTTAATTAAACAATCAGCCGCACTGGCTTCTGAAGAAGCATTCAATGGAAAAAGTGGCGTCGTGGGATTAGATGAAGATCAGGGAAACCAAATGCGCTTAATTGACTTTAGCAGGATAAAAGGAGGAAAACCATTTAATACAGAACAAAAATGGTTTCAAGATTTATTAAAAAATATCGGACAAAAATAAAGGAAAAATTCTCATGTCAACACAACCACCCAAATTAAATACTTCCAGGAAATTCCCTGATAACATGACGTCAGCTCATGCCTTGCTGCTAAAAGCAAAACGGGGAGAAAAAGGAAAGTCGACCGGGAGGGGATATGCTGTTCCTGCATTCAATGTAACCACGTTTCAGGGTATCAATGCAGCCGTGAAAGCCTATGAATTGCTGGGTTCATCAGGTTTAATGGCTTTTTCGAATTCTGCGTTAAAACATTTTGGCAATGGAGATCAAGTATTTGGATTGGAAGCTGCCACATCCTACGTAGAGAAAATGGCGAAGAAATCTTCAGTGAAAATAGCAACACACTTGGATCATGGGGATTATATTACTGAACAGGGTCGGAAGGTTCTCCAGGCAGCCGTCCAAAGTTTAACCAGCGTGATGGCAGACAATTCGACAGATCATGTAAATAAAATTGCTATGCCACTAAAGGACAATATTGATTTAACCAGAGAAGTCGTTGACATGGCTCATC
>CAYXMX010000086.1:0-4308 GCA_964466265.1 uncultured bacterium
AATCAGGATTAAATAATCTGAACCGATACGCCGAATCTGTTTTGGATAACACAGCATACCAAAAAAATAACAAACATTTTGAGTCGATAAAAACCACTCGGGAATTAACTCCATTCGATTGCGTGAAGGCACCGTGTATTGAAAATTGTGCCACAGACCAGGAAATTCCGGAATATATTCATCAGGTGGCTCAAGGAAATATTGACCAGGCATATCAGGCGATTCTCCGCACAAATCCATTGCCCGGAGTGACGGGTGCCGTCTGCGATCATCTGTGTCAGATGAAATGTACACGAAATAATCTCGATAATACCTTGCTCATCCGTGAGATTAAACGATTCGCTACGGAAAACAACCATGTGTCCAATCCGGTTCCGCTTCCGTCCAATGGATTGAAGGCTGCCATCGTTGGGGCAGGCCCATCCGGGTTATCCTGCGCATATTTTTTAGCATTGGAAGGATTTAATGTCCATATTTTTGAAGCAAAATCATTTTCCGGTGGTATGGCCTCCGATGCGATTCCTGCCTTTAGATTGACAGATGATCATATTCAAAATGATATTGAACTGGTTCAATCTGTCGGCGTAGATATACACCATCAGGTATCGGTTGATAAACAACAGTTTGAAAAACTTCAATCTGAATTTGACTATATTTATCTTGGCCCAGGAGCACCAAAAAATAAAAAGTTAAATATTAAAGGGGAAAACCTTCCTGAAGTTATAGAACCACTTGTGTTTTTATCCAGAGTTCGCCAGGGGAAAGTGGAAACGGTGGGGCGCCGGGTGGCGGTAATCGGTGGTGGAAATACGGCCATGGACTCTGCCAGAACATCCCGAAGGCTGGGGGCAGAGGTTACTATCATTTATCGACGAACAATAAATGAAATGCCGGCAGACATTGAAGAAGTGGTGGCGGCGCTGGATGAAGGAATCAGACTGGAAGAACTCACAGCTCCCGAAGCCATTTTACCCCATGAGAATAGGAGCCTTATATTAACTTGCTCCCGGATGAAATTGGGAAAAAAAGATTCCAGTGGCAGAAGGCGTCCGGTGAAAATAGAAGGATCAGAATTTTCCCTCGAATTTGATACCATTATACCGGCCATTGGCCAGGAGACTGCATTGGATTATCTGACGGCCGATGACTTGAAGATTCATCCGGATACGAATGAAACATCACTGCCTTCTGTCTTTGCCGGTGGGGATCTGGTTCGGGGAGCTTCGTCTGTAATCCATGCGGTGGGTGATGGAAGAAAAGCAGCCCTGAATATCATTCAATCAGCAAAGAATGCATTAGAGATGCCGGAGACTTCCCATTCATTGCGGTATGAGAAATTTTATTATCAGAAAAATTTGGCATTTCGAAAATCAGGAATCACCACACCCCATCTTTCACCAAATGAAAGAATTAACTTTGATTTAGTAACCAGAACCCTGACCAAGGACGAAGCCATAGAAGAAGCGGAACGGTGTCTTTTATGTGATGATGTGTGTGATATTTGTGTCAGCGTCTGTCCCAATTTATCCAATATGTCATTTACGGTAATACCGAAACGATATCCCGTTTTTTCCGTGGTAAAATCAGGGAATGGGTTTAAAATTCAGAAAGCGGATTACTTTCATTTGACTCAGGAACCGCAGATTATTAACATAGGTGACTTTTGCAATGAGTGTGGAAATTGCACCACATTTTGCCCCACCTCCGGTGATCCATTTAAAGTAAAGCCCTTGTTTTATTTGACGAAAGAATCATTCGACTCTGAAAGTCATGGCTATTGGTTGAACGGACGTGAATTGGTCTTTAAATCAACTGGTAAAACGTCTGTATTAAGAGAAGAACAAAAGGTATTCAGATTTTTAAATTATGCGGTTGAAGTGACAATGGACAAAGTAAATTTCGATATTCTATCGGTTAAGTTTCTGAACAGACAGCACGAAGCAAAATTATTCAAAGTTGTTGAAATGATCATTTTGTATGAAAATCTACAAAAGATGCCAATTTTTCAAAATAATATATCGTAGAATCATCAATTACTTTTTAAAATATGGAATATAATTCCAGTGAAATCTATCATGATTAGAATAATATTCCATTATATATATTATTAACTGGAATAATATTATAATAATTATTAAACTATTTGGAATAATACTCCATTAAATATCATAATAATATGAAAAAACGATTTCTATTTCATTCAATATTAGACCATTTGGACGAAAAAGAAATAACGCTCATCCAAGGATCCAGGCAAACGGGAAAAACAACCCTTTTGGAACAAGTGCAGCGTGAATTAATCAGCAGAAAAAAACCAACGACATTTTTATCACTTGAAGATAAAAAACCCCTGGTTGAACTCAATGAATACCCACCTAATCTATTTCGATTCTCTCCACCCATGACATCTGGAAAGCGACATTATTTCTTTATCGATGAAATTCAATACCTTGATAACCCGGCAAACTTCCTAAAACATCTGTATGATATCTACAAAGATAAGATAAAATTAATTGTGAGCAGTTCATCCGGGTTTTACATTGATAAAAAATTCAAAGATTCATTAGCGGGCAGAAAACAAATATTTGAATTACAGACAATGGGATTTAAAGAATTTTTATTCTTTCGTGGATATGAAGAAATGTCAGAATATGTCCATACTGATTATGTACCAAAAATTTATATCAATGATTTAAAAATCCTATTGGATGAATATTTATTATATGGGGGATATCCCAAAGTTGTATTATCAGAGACATTGAAACAAAAGCAGAATGTGTTGAAAGAAATAGGAGTCGCTTATGTAAAAAAGGATATTGATGAGTCATCCATAATATATCCAGAAGCCTACAGGGATATTCTATCTATTTTATCAAAACAAGTCGGTAATCTTTTTAATCTCAATACCGCTGGAAAATCCTTGAAAATTAAATCTGAAACGGTACAATCATATCTTTATATCATGGTAAAATCCTTTCACATTGCACTCGTAAAGCCATTTTATAAGAGTGCTGTTACAGAATTGAGAAAAATGAAAAAAGCCTATTTCCAGGATCTGGGATTAAGAAATTTCTTTGCCGGGAATTTCAATCCGATTTTACTTCGGGATGATAGGGGCGAATTATTGGAAAATTATGTGTACCGTTTATTCGCAGATCATTATGACACCGATTGGGATATTAAATATTGGCGTACCCAGAAAAAACAAGAGGTGGATTTTATTATTCAGGAAAAACAAGCCTTTGAAGTGAAATTCTCTGATAAATTATTCAAGCCCTACAAGTACAAATTTTTCAAAAATAAATATCCTGATATTCCTTTTAAATTGTTAACCTACAATAATGTGCTTGAGTTTAGCCCCGGGGGAGAAAAATTGTATGAGTAAAACAACATATCTATTATATGCTGATGCATCGGGAGATGATGGTGTTTACATTCCCGGAAGCCATAATTCGTCAACTTCCTATTATGCGATTTCTGGAGTCATTATCAATATTGAACAATGGCAAACGGTTTTAGATAAAATTATTCATTTTAGAAAACAGTTAAGAGATAAACACGGGTTTTTAATGCGTAAAGAGTTAAAGGGTGCAAATTTTTTCCATCTAAAGAAATCAGAATTATTTAAAAATACTACCTGTGATTCACGGAAAAAGAGACTTGAAGTCTATCATTTCATCATGCAGTTACTTCCAACCGTTTTATATAATGCAAAGATTATTAATCTTTTTCTTGACAAAACTAAATCTGATATTAAGTCTGATTTTTATTTTGATATTTGCTGGCAAAATCTTTTAGAAAGATTCCAACGATTCTTATATATGAAAAATGGTTTAGGCATATTTATACCTGATGAGGGGCATGAAAAAGAACTCATACACCTGACAAGAAAACTAAGAAAATTCAATCAGGTTCAAAGTCATTTTGGCGGTTCCTATTCATTTCTGTTGAAAAATATTGTTGAGGACCCATTTCATCGGGATTCAAAGGATAGTTATTTTATTCAGCTATGTGATTTGGTTGTTCACGCATTATATCGAAAGGAAGAACCAAAAGGAAGTTTTAAGAAATATAATGGTGACCGGTTATTTGATTATATTGAGCCACTATTATTGAAAGAAGCGACACGAAAGGATAAACTTGGTATCGTTCGTCCATAATAAGAACCCCCTGCTACAAGCAGGGGGAAAGAAGAATTCTTTTCGTGCCAGACCAGTCGACCCTGCAACAGGCAGGCGCCGGCCCGACAATAGAATATACGCTAAAATACCAATATGTTTCAAATATGTTACAACTGTTACATGGGAG
>CAYXMX010000087.1:0-4275 GCA_964466265.1 uncultured bacterium
CTATTATAGTATCTTTCAGTCCGTCGTTTCTCGAAAGAGGATCTATTGCATCAATAGCATCCTGAATTTCCCTAAAAGGCAATGCAGGTGAACCATCTTTTCCCGTACCGGAAGTTTGAGATGCATCCACATACCACACCGGCCCCTGGTAATGAGGCTTGGCAGATACAATATTCGATGGTTGACTTACATACGTCGAGGAATCAACCGCTGATACATAAAAGTAGTATTGTGTATCATTTGTCAGTTGTGTGACGGTCGTCCGGGTTACCAATCGTCCAACCACTGTGTCCACGGAAGTCCAGTTGGTTGAATCCGCACTTTGATAAACATAGTATTGCGTTACATCTGTTGCGGAAGAAAAATCCCAATTGAGTTCAACCGATTGATGCAAAGGGGTCGCTGTTAAGTTCGCGGGTGCATCAGGAAAAGGTGTTTCTTCAAATTCACTTTCATAAGCACCCATGTCAGGGTTGGAATTCGCTGGATTCGGTCGAATACCACCAGCCAAATCCGGTCCGCTTACGGTGACCGTATTCGCCGTGCTGGGATCTGTGTATTGGGCTGTTCCGGCTCCCAAAGCAAAAGAAGCCAGGCTGAGGGTGTAATCCCCTGAATCCGGGTTGGTAAAAACAGGATCAACCAGCAAACCGGTATCAAAATCAAATCCGGAAGCCAAATCACCATTTTCCATTAGAGTAAAGGAAATTTCCACATCACCGGTTCCTCCCTCTATCGGATAATTATCAAAATCCCTTAAAGAATTATTCCAGAAAATGGAATTATAAATAAACGCATTTGTAAAAGCTACAGCCGCTGCCCCATTGGTTGATGTATTATCAGTAACTGTAATATGTTCTAAAACCGCCTGAAGATTATCTCCGCTTAACCTGAAAGCTCCCCCCATGGATTCATAAGAGGAGGTGGCGATGGTCGCGTTACCGGCAAAAAGAGTATTTTTCATTTCCAACCATTTAAATGTGGTAATATCGGTGTATTCGACATAAAGAGCTCCGCCTGAATTCCAAGCCGTATTTTCCAAAAACGAGCATCGGTCAAATGTTAATTCAGGTGAATTAGAGGAAATAGCGCCCCCATATCCATTCCATAAATCTGTACCGGTAATTTGATTATTTTGGAACATACAATTTTCAAAAACAGATTTACTCTCATGAAGTCCATTTTCACTTGATATATATATCGCACCGCCCATTCCAGGTGAACTGTTATTGTTGAATTCACAATCAATAAAGGTCGGAGAAGAACCGATAATAAATACAGCACCTCCACTTGAAATGTTATTATTAGAAAAATTTGTTTCATTCCCGGTGAAAATACAATTCCGGATAACCGGGTTTGATTCAATGTATTGGTTACCATTATATCCCCTAATCACCATGGCGCCACCATCAGAATAAGTTCCATTTCCATCATATCCGCCACCATTCTGAATGGTAAAACCAATGACCTGGGTGGTAGAATCGCATCCCTGGTTGAATGTTATGAAACGGTATTGAGGGGAAGTACCAAATGCTAGTTCAATAATGGTGGTTGCTGGACCATCTCGACTGATTAACACAAAGGGGAAATCAGGAGCATAAAGGTTTCTGTCGCCGCTGTCATTATAAGTCCCGGGTAATACCATAATGGTATCCCCACTACCAAAGGATGGATTAATGGTTGCATCCATGGCATCACCAATATCAAAATAGGGTAAAGAAGGGGATCCATCTCTGCCTGTTGACTGAGTACTGGTAGTGTTCTCTTCTACATACCAGACCGGGCCCACCCATTTGGGTTCACCGGAAACTTCCGTTGATTTGGCAGATTCATTTCCCTCCAGATCTTTCGCAGATACGGCAAAAAAGTAGGTTGTATAATTGTTTAACCCTGTGGCGGTATAGGAAGGTGTTCCCGATACACTGTCTAATAAGGTTGTGGCTGTTGTGGTACCATAATAGATCATATATTTAGATAAATCATCTTCCGTATTGGCCGTCCAACTTAACGAAATTAAAGAATCTCCGACAGAACTGATGACCAGGTTCTGGGGTTTTGCCGGAAAAGGTGTCGTTGATAATATATTCTCAAAAGCACCTAAATCCGGATTAGAATCCGATGGATTAGGTCGCGTGTTATTATTGTAGTCAAAACCTGGAGCTGACATTCCTTCGTACTGATTCACTCCCGCCCCAATGGCAACACTGGCGGTAGAGAGGGAATAATCACCATTCCCCACAAAGCCCGGATCTGTATCCATTAAGTTATTTTCATCCAAGCCGGTTTCTTCAAAATACTCAACAATTGAATAGTCAATTAATGCATTTTGATTGCCAAACATCTGATGATTCGTTGATAGGTTTCTGCGGTAATCTTCAGTATCAAGGTATGTGTCAATATCATTACCATAAATGATTGAATTAAAAATGGTTACTTGATGATTCGTATGGTTATTGCGACAAATACCTGCGCCACCGACTACATTGAAGTTTTGTATTATATTGGTGATCCAATTATCAGCAATGGTACTGTTGACAATTCTTAATTCCGGGTCTATGTCAGGACTATCAAATTGATTATATTCCCAAACATCCGTAGCATAAAAAATACCACCACCTACAGCATCATTGTAATCAGCGTTATCTGTTAATGATCCATCAATATCGTTATTGTTTATGACACAGTTTATCATACTAACTAATGGAAAGTGAGCAAAAACGCCTCCTCCAAAGTTTCCATCCCCTTTAATAGAATTATCGCTGATGGAACAATTCACAAAGCGGATATATTCACCCCGGGAAAGATAATTGCCCAGGGCTATTCCTCCCCCATAAGCAATATCAGTATTTCCATAACGGGTGCTTTCCATATCAATACTATTAGAGTCGATCCGGGTGTTTTCAAAATAGGGAATACATCCAAAACCGACGTAAACGGCTCCGCCACGCAAGTAAATAGATCCGCCATTATAACTGCCTCTTGTCAACGAATTTTCAGCAATGATACAATTTTTAAATTGGGGTCGAAATGCCGTAGTATCAAAACTACCAGATTGTGTACCCAATAACCGGATGGGTCCATAAAATTCAGCGGAATAATAGTTCGAGCTGGGTTCAATATTTAGATTGCGGAATTCACAGCCGTCAAAAACAGGTTCAGCATTTTTAATATAAACCGGTGATGTTTGATCATCATCAGTAACAATATCTGAATTAACAAATTTGCAGTTTGTAAAGTTTGGAGCCCAATTTAGACTGCTGTTTAAATCCGTAGGTCCAACAATATTGATCAATGGCGAATTCGAAGGGCTATTCTGAAATGTAAAGCCTATGAATTGTGTTGAAGGGGAGTACCCGCTGTGTTCATCAATATTCGCATCCAGGCTTAATGCAGTATACTGACTTGCGCCATCAATGAAGGTTGAATCGGAGCCGCTGGCAGCTTCCAGGATAACATTCTTCCCCAATAGATCAATCACCGCCGTTGAAGAAACAGATGACTGGGTGACTGTTTGAGTCCATCCGCTCGAACTTAAAGCATTCCGATCTATAAACGCGTCATTCTGATTGAAAGAAAAATTGGTTCCGGATTCACTGGTGGCTTCGATTTGAAAATTTCCTGCATTAGTAAAAAATGAATTTCCACTATTAATCGTCCAAGTCGCACCCGGATAATCGGTACTGTTTGTGTGAGAAAATGTCAGTGACTGAATGGATGAACCTGAAACAGTAAAGCTCCCGGACTGATTTCCATATAAGTTATCATACCAGCTAAAATCATAGCTCACGATTGGATTGGATTGAAAAGTGTATGTTCCTGCTAATACCAAAATCCGCTTACCGTTTGTAGTGGTAGCAGCTTCAATGGCATTTTGAATAGTCTGGAAAGGATTCGTGGAACTCCCATCCTCTGAACCCGTGGCAGAACCGTCTACATAAATGGTTGAACCGGAAAACTGTGGCGTTGCAGTGACCTCTGAAGAAAAGTCGCTTTCATACCCGGTGGTATCAATAGCGGTGATCCGAAAATAATATACTGTGTTGTTACTGAGACCTGTTATTGTATCCGTCACCATTGTCCTTCCGGATACTTCATTCTGTTTAACCTCTGGACCGGAAGTTATACCATAATAAATCCCATATTTTTGTATATCTAGATCGTTAGGGGGGGTCCATGTGAGAATCACTTGCCCATCACCTGCTGTTGCAGCAAATCCTCCAGGTGCATCAGGTACAGGAGAAGTAGCAAACGAGTTTTCCAAAAACCCAAGGTCCG
>CAYXMX010000088.1:0-4221 GCA_964466265.1 uncultured bacterium
CATGATTTTCAGGAAAATATACTTCAAACCCAAGCGCTCGGAGTATTTCAGCCGGTCCTGCACTGGTACACCAGGCGACGGGTGATTTCATTCCAGTGAAGTAGTTTTTTAATATTCCCTTGAGACGGACTTGTGATTTTAATTGAGTCATGATTTATTTTATCTATTTTTATTCGTCACTTGAAGTACATCAAATTTAGTTTACCTGTTTATCCATATTGATAACATATACTTCTTCGGAATCAATTTTTTCATCTTCATAAAGAGATTCAATTCTGGCTTTAAAAATATTCCCAACCCGATTGGGAGACAGTTTCATCGATGGAGTTAATTCTTCATTTTCGATACTGAGTTCATAATCAATTAACATGGCTTTTTTATATCTGGAAAATTTTGCATCGATGGATTGATTCCATTTATAAAGACATTCGGTCAGACACTGAACATAATCATCTATCCCCGATGGACATTTACAGTTTTTCAACCGGAGAGATTCATCAGGTTTTTGGGAAAATAAATTTTTGTTAGGAAAAAGCAAAACCACCGGATAATCTCGTCCGTTCCCGGTAACAAACGCATGGGTCAGGTAAGCGCAGTCTTTGGCAATAATATTTTCAATCTCCGTCGGGACCACTTTTTCACCATTGACTAACTTGAAAATCCTGTCTTTCCGGGAAACGAGTTTCAACCCGGATTCTGTATATTCTCCAACATCACCGGTACAAAACCAACCATCCTCTTTTATCACCTGTTTGGTTGCTTCCGGATTTTGGTAATAGCCGGTCATCACATTGGGACCCTGAACCAGTATTTCGCCATCTTCATCTATTTTGATAGATACGCCGGGAATGGGTTTACCGACAACTCCCGGTTCCCGCTGAATGGTCGGGTCCGTGATGGTACAACAGGGAGAAGTCTCGGTGAGTCCCCAGCCTTCCACTACCGGAATGCCATGGTCATCAAAAAGATCAGCAATATTTTTCGGCAGGGGAGCTGCTGCAGTGAAAATAAAACGCAATTCAGGATGAAAAATCATTTTTTCAATTTCTTTATTCTGCATAATTCGTGTGGCAATTGCCTGATAAATACGGGGGACACTGAAAAAGACAGTTGGGCGTACCTTGTCCCAGTTTTCCAGTAAAATATCGATATTTTTTCCATATCCATGTTCCAGAGATAACGCAGCACCGTTGACAATGGCGGCGAACTTTTCAAAAATACCCCCAAAACTATGGTGCCAAGGCAAATAAGACAAAAAACGATCCTGATTATTTAAATCCCATAAGGCTTTCATAGCCGCCTGCTGGGATAGAATATTTTGATGGGTCAATTGAACACATTTCGGCATTCCCATGGTTCCGGAAGTGTACATCATTAAAGAAACAGAATCACGGAGAACGGTTAACCCTGCGATTTCTGTCAAGGGATGAGCAGAGGTTAATATATCAAAATGAACCAGATTGGATGGCGTGTTGTTCTCAATAGATGAAAATATAATAATATGTTTGATTTGATCCGGAGATTTGATTTTTTCAAGTTGATTCAAATCATCGACCGCAACAAAGGTTGGGTTGGAAAATTGAAGAAGTCGATTGGCCTGGTGGGAAGGATATCCTGAAAATATTGGCACGGATATAGCCCCCATGGACATGACAGCCAGCTCCAATTCCAGCATTTTTTGACAATTTCTCGATAAAATAGCCATCCGATCACCGGGCTGAAATCCATGATCAAGAAGCCAGGATTGAATAGACCGTAACCGTTGATAAAATAGGCTCCACTTTAATGGGACATAGGATTGATTATTCACTTCCTGATAAATGGGATTATCAGAAAATTTTTCAGCATTATTTTTTAACAGCACTGCCAGGTTTTGAGCAAAACCGGGTAAAGGAATTGAGCTGGAATGAATCGTGTGTTGTATCATCGACCCAACTCCTGGCAATAAAAAGTATCCATCAATTCATAAATCATTTGGCCGACTTCTCCTGTTTTACCCGGGTCCAAATGGTCATCATGTCATCACCACAGGTCAGGAAGCATAAGTCACATTCAGCACCCATGGGTTGATCTTCTTTCTTCATTTTTTCCAGGTGAACTTCTCTGCCCATGGATTCAAATAATTCACTGGACTCGGATAATCTTGGCTCACCGCAGGTGAATTGTTTCACCCACCCCTCTGCAATTAATTCCTCATCTTTTGGAGATGATGATATTCCGCAGAGTTCGCTCATGCAGAAGCGCTCACTTTATCTAATCGCTGAAGGGCCAGTGTGGCCGCACCAAGGGCTGTAGTAAATTGAACCATTTCACCATCAGGAACATTGATTTTGACAGGGACATTTTCCGTCAGAACATCCACCATGGTTTTGAAGCGCATAATACCGCCGGTCAGTGTAATCTGTGATTCCATTTTCACCCGCTTTAATAACTGAATGGCACGCTTGACCAGTGAAGACATGGCGCCGTGCATAATATCCGCCGGTGATGAGCCTAAAGACAGCTGATTAATGACCTCTGATTCGGCAAAAACGGCACACACACCGGAGATGGGAACTTCATCTTTGGATGTTTGAACCAGCGGACCGATTTCCTCAGTTTCAAATCCCATGTATCGGGCTGTTTTTTCCAGGAAAGCCCCGGTTCCGGCGGCGCATTTATCATTCAGTCGGAAAGATTTCACTTTGACTTTCTCATCCAGGCGGCTGGCTTTCATGGTCTGCCCGCCAATATCCAGCACGGTCCGTGTTCCGGGGAACAAATGGTTTGATCCCCGGGCAGTGGCGGTTAAGTCGGTAACGGTAATATCCCGGTATGGGACCATATGACGACCGTATCCGGTAGAAATGGCATACCCGATTTCCTCTTTGGATACACCGGAATCTTCCAGAATTTGATCGTAAACATTTTCGGATGCCTTATCCAGTTTAAATCCAGTGGGAACCATGGCTTTACCCACCAACTCTTTATTGGGTGTGAGAATCACGGCTTTTGTGTAGGTAGACCCCACGTCTACTCCGATAACGTAATTTTTCATGCTTGGCCTCCTGCCGGTAACCGGCTTTCTTGAATGTAATCCATGGCGAATAAAGCAGCACCCAGAGCACCCATATAGTGGGATTCTTCGCTAACGTTGACTTTCATTCCCAAGTTCTCATTGAGGACTTCAATCATACCAATATTTTTGGCGACTCCCCCGGTAAAGGTGATATCTTCAGTCATACCAACCCTTCTTAACAAAGAAATGGAACGAGATGAAATGGACTTGTGTACCCCTAGGAGAATATCCTCTATTTTTTTCCCCTTTCCCAACCATGATAATACTTCAGTTTCTGCAAAAACAGTACAGGTGGTACTGATTTTGACTGGTTTTTGAGATCGTAAAGCAGTCGGACCTAATTCATTAAGTGGAATATCAAGAGCCATGGATGCAGCCCCAAGAAAACGGCCCGTTCCAGCAGCACATTTATCATTCATGCAAAAATCAATAATTTCTCCCGATTCACTGACGGCGATGGCCTTGGTATCCTGCCCACCCATATCCAGAACGGTTCGGGTATTGGGGAACATGTGGACCGCCCCTCGTCCATGGCAACTGATTTCCGTCACTTGTGTATCTCCAAAGGTCACTTTATACCTTCCGTAGCCGGTACCAATGACATAAGCGACTTCTTCCTCCCGCCGATTGCTATCATTCAGTGCTTCCAGATAGGCTTTCTCTGCTGCTTTAATCACGTTGGCGCCGGTGTCAATCAAGGCTCGTCCGACAATTTTCAGATCTTCATTAATAATAACCGATTTTGTTTGTGTGGATCCCACGTCCACA
Source organism: uncultured bacterium (assembly GCA_964466265.1). Taxonomy (GTDB): domain Bacteria; phylum Fidelibacterota; class Marinisomatia; order Marinisomatales; family TCS55; genus JADFRD01. Next base: position 3,827 of record CAYXMX010000088.1, read on the forward strand.
CCTGCTGCTAATGCCATATTAAACTCCTACCGTTGCGGCCCTTGCTTTTCGGGAGGCCAATCCCTCAAAAAAGGCATCAATACGATTTTTCATTTGTGCTTCACCGACCACCCGTGAGTCCATCATATCCGATTCAATGAACAGGCTGGGCAAGTCGCTGTTTTCCATGAGTGAGCGACGATTGTCCGCCATCCCGGCCGAGGTGGTACGACAGCTCTTGATGGGGTGGTACACAACACCGTCAATATTAAACTCATTGGCTTTTTTCAGAACAGTCAATTCGGGATGAAACATGGAATCCATGGCGTCCCTAACACTGATGAGGACTCCTTCGGAAAGGGAATCAATGGGATTATTTAAATCATACTGAAACCCTAAATTTGATCCGCCAGCTG
>CAYXMX010000089.1:0-3945 GCA_964466265.1 uncultured bacterium
TATTTTTGTATCAATCGAATGTCGGTTATCAAATCATACTGACTTATTACCACTAGTGGGCTATGCAAAACCTATTGTACAAATTAAAAAGTTTACATTTGCTTATTTATCTTCACACATCGGCTTTTGCAAAGCGCTCTACTAATCAATAGAGGATTTATAATGAACAATTCAACCATCATACAAATAAAAAATCTCAAAAAAGATTTTCCTATTGGGAAAGGATTCTTCACCGCTTTACAAAATATTAATATTAGTATTAAAACCGGGGAGTTTCTGGGATTAATCGGCCCAAGCGGCTCGGGAAAAACCACCCTGTTGAATATTATTGGTTCATTAGATATTTGTACGGAGGGAGAGGTGACCGTATTAGATAAAAATGTAGGCACCCTTTCTCAAATTGAAGCTGCAAATTTAAGAAGCTTGTCTCTTGGATTTATTTTTCAAACTTATAACCTGCTTCCCGTGTATACAGTATTTGAAAATGTAGAATTACCTTTATTATTATTAAAGCAATCCCAATCAAAAAGAACAAAGGCAGTCGAAGAAGCGCTCGAATGGGTTGGATTAGAGGAGAAACGTAATTCCAGACCAGCGCAGTTATCCGGCGGTGAATGCCAACGCGTATCCATTGCTAGAGCCATGGTGAAAAAACCAAAAATCGTTTTGGCTGATGAACCCACTGCAAATCTGGATGCTGAAAATTCTCACAACATATTGAGAACAATGGAATCACTAAACACAGAACTTAAAACAACCTTCATTTTTGCAACACACGATGAAAAGGTTATACAATATTTGCATCGAAAAATTAGCTTGGTGGATGGACAAGTTGTGAACGATGAAAAAGTCACCAACAACCAAGCGGGAGGTTGACATGAAATTAGCACTGAAATTAGCTTACCGTAACTTGGCTGGCGCACGTTTAAGAACGTGGTTAAATGTGTTTGTGCTCTCGCTTTCTTTTGTCATGATTATTTGGAATAAAGGAATATTAAGCGGGTGGGATAAACAGGCTCGACGGGATACCATAAACTGGGAAATTGGCGGCGGTCAATATTGGCATGAAAATTATGATCCTTATGACCCATTCACAATTGAAGACAGTCATGCAAAACTTTCAAATACTATTCTGGACGATCAGAAACAAGGTCTATTGACTCCCATATTGATTGCGCAAGCTACCATGTATCCTCAAGAACGGATTCAGAATATTTTACTCAAAGGCATTGATCCTGGACAAACCATATTAGAGTTACCTTCCTTTTTTTTGGACATTGATATTGACGAAATACCTGTGTGCATTGGAAAACGAAACGCAGAAACAAATCACCTAAATGTTGGAGATTATTTTACTATAAGATGGCGAGATAAATACGGAACATTTGATGCAGCCGAAGCAAAGATTGTCCATATCTTTAAGACCAATGTTCCAGTAATAGACAATGGCATCTTGTGGATGCCTCTTGAGCAACTTCGAACCATGATGCAGATGCCGGGCGAAGCTTCACTTTTAGTCACATCTCAGAAAAATGAATCCTTGGGAACATTCAAGGGGTGGGTGTTTAAGGATCATTATTATCTCCTTTCTGAAATCCGTGAAATGATTGAGATGAAATCGGTAGGTGGGTCGATTTTTTATTTCGTTTTGCTGTTGCTGGCTATGCTTGCCATTTTTGATACACAAGTTTTATCCATATTTCGCCGACAAAAAGAAATTGGAACCCATATAGCATTGGGGATGACCCAAAAACAAGTCATTGGATTATTTACGATTGAAGGAGCGATGCACGCCGTTTTAGCGGCCATTCTGGGGGCCATATACGGAATTCCGCTGCTTGGACTCCAGGCAGTGAAAGGCTGGACAATGCCGGGTGGAACCGATGATTATGGACTGACGATTGCCGAAACAATTTATCCGGCCTACAGTGTAGCATTGGTCGTAGGCACAACCTTACTTGTTCTGATAACAACAACAATTGTGAGCTATATCCCGGCACGAAGGATATCTAAAATGAAACCAACTGATGCAATTCGAGGAAAAATCCAATGATAAAATTTCTTGTTAAAGGATTAATGCGGGATAGACAACGAAGTTTGTTCCCGATAATAATGGTGACTGTGGGTGTTTGGATTACTGTTTTTCTCCATGCCTGGATTACCGGTGTGTTTACGGACATGGTCGATTATTCGGCTAGATTTTCCACCGGTCATGTAAAAATCATGACGCGCGCATATGTTGAAAATGCAGATCAGTCGCCAAACGATTTAGCCTTAATGAATGTAGAAGAAATCATCTCCGGGCTACAAAAAAAATATCCGGACATGACCTGGGTGAAGCGCATACAATTTGGAGGATTATTTGATATCCCTGATGAAAATGGCGATACTCGCTCCCAAGGACCTGTTATGGGAATGGGAATAGATTTACTGTCGCCGGGAAGTACCGAGATTACTACTATGAATATTAAGAAATCTGTGGTGCGGGGTCGATTGCCCGAACATCCGGGAGAAATATTAATCAGCGATGAATTGGCTTATAGATTAGACGCCGAGATAGGCACAGAAGGCACCTTATTAAGTTCAACGATGTATGGAAATATGACCATGTACAATTTCAATATCGTTGGAACGGTTAACTTTGGTGTGGCAGCAATGGACAGGGGCGCGCTCATTGCCGATATAACTGATGTTCAGGAAGCCTTGAATATGACCGATGCGGCCGGTGAAATATTGGGTTATTTTGAACATAGGATATATGATGATTTAAGAGCACAAAGCATTGTTGAAAATTTCAATTCCAATTATCAAAATATGGATGACGATTTTATCCCGGTTATGGGAACGCTGAAAGAGGTGGGTAATCTGGGAGAATACCTGGATTATGCGTCTAGTTTTTCCGGAATTATTATATCCATATTTGTCATAATCATGTCCATTGTGCTCTGGAATGCTGGCTTATTGGGGGCATTAAGGCGATATGGTGAAGTCGGAATCAGATTAGCTATAGGAGAGCGGAAAGGGCATATCTACCGTTCAATGATTTATGAATCCATTTTCATAGGAATCGTAGGATCGGTTATTGGTACGGCCTTGGGATTAAGTTCAGGATATTATTTACAGATTAATGGCCTGGATTTAAGCTCCATGATGAAAAATGTAACTATGATGGCTCCTGTGGTCTACCGTGCTTCCGTTACAACCGAAACATATTATATCGGTTTTTTTCCCGGACTCCTGGCGACGATTATAGGGACCATGTTCGCAGGAATTGGGATTTTCAAACGGCAAACAGCTGAATTGTTTAAGGAACTAGAAACATGATAAAATTAATTACTATGGTAACTTTTATTCCTATCCTTCTAGTTGGACAAAATATTACTGGAGATGAAATATTAACGCAATTAGATAAAAACAGGTGGTCAGAAACAAGTATTATCGTCTCTACAATGAAAATACACGGAAAGAGAGGAACTCGTACTATCTCTTCCAAAACATGGATGAATGGTGAAGATCAATCGTTTACAGAATATTTATCTCCCGCTAGGCAAAAAGGGGTGAAGATGTTAAAACTGAAAGACGATTTATGGACATATTCGCCGAAGGCGGATCGAACGATAAAAATTGCAGGACACATGCTGAGGCAATCACTCATGGGTTCGGATTTATCCTACGAAGATATGATGGAAAACAATAAAATTAGCGAAGCATATAAAGCCACCGTTATAGGGGAAGAAATAGTAAACAATAGAGATTGTTATGTGGTGGAATTAACAGCTATTGAATCAGAATTAGCTTATCAAAAACGTAAACTATATGTGGATAAAACAAGAATGGTTGCTATCCAGGAAGAGCGATTTGCAAAAAGTGGTAAATTGTTAAAAGCAACGCTTATGGAAGAAGTGATGCAAGTGGCGGATCGCTGGATCCCTAAAAAAATGATTT
>CAYXMX010000090.1:0-3938 GCA_964466265.1 uncultured bacterium
TATATCTTTTATAATAAAGAGTATTATAATACAAAAATGCACACCGCCGGTAAAAGGATGAATTTTTTGAGGTATGGCTTTTTTGAAAACTTTAATCGTCACCATTACATCTGAATTAAATGCTTGAGATGATATGAAAAACTAATATTTGCCAATAAACCACTTATATTGGCAAATATTGGGTAAAGGGGGTAAGGGGAAAATATTATATTGTTTGCATCATTATGGTATAATGCCGTAATTATGCATACGAAATAACATTGAAATGAAGCAAATAGAATACATTCAAGACCTCATTAGCCATGGAAGATGGACATTCACAACATCTGAAATAGCTGAGAGAATAGATAAGGATTTCTACGGAAAGATATATCAACTTCGTCAGGCCGGACGGGTAATTAATCCAGCGCTTGGGTTTTACGTCATTGTCCCGGAGGAATATATGGGTACAGACCGACTACCTGTGGAGAGATATATTCATGCGATGATGGATCATTTATCTCTTGGTTATTATGTTGGACTTCTAACAGCAGCATTTTTTTATGGATCATCTCATCAAAGCCCACAAAAGTTTCAGGTCATGGTCTCAAAGAAGAGAAGAAATATAACAGTAAATCGAAATCAGATTATTTTTTATCAAAAGAAGATGGTGAACAATATTCCAACTATCCAGCGTAAGACAGCCACAGGGTATTTTAACATTTCTACACCCGAAGCGACACTATTTGACTTGGTTGAATTCAATCGTCAAATAGGAGGGTTAGAACAAGTTGGGCTCATAGCCATTGAGCTTTCTGAAAGATTAACTGCTAAGGCACTTTTAGAAACAGCACAATTCTATCCAATTCCAATTATTCAACGTGCTGGATACTTGTTAGAAAGAATTGAATATGAAAACTTGGCAAGCAATCTTGGAAAGTATATTCAACACTTAAAGCCAGCTTCTTCATTTTTAAATCCATCCGGGAATAAAGAGAGGATAAATGAGCACACACGCTGGAAGCTGTTTATTAACCAAGAAATGGAATTTGATTTATGATACCAAGAGCGTACGTGTTTGAATGGCAACATTCTGCGCCGTGGATCGCGGATGAACAGATTGAACAGGATTTAATCTTGAGTCGGATTCTAGTAGACATTTATCAAAATAAGTATCTTAATGAACAACTCCTTTTCAGGGGTGGAACTGCATTAAACAAATTATTTTTTACCGATCCTGTTCGATATTCCGAGGATTTAGATTTTGTTCAGATTAAGATTGGTCCCATCAAAAAAATAGTCAAGACCATTCAGGGACTTATTGATCCCTGGCTTGGTAAAAGCAGCACTCAATCAAGAAAAGATGGTTTTCGTATTTATTACCAGTTTGTGCCAGAATCGGATCCAGAAGGAAAGAAACGGGTCAAGATTGAGATTAATACAAGGGAACATTTTGCTGTATTTCCTATCAATAAACTGGAATTCAGCATTTCATCCAGTTGGTACTCCAATGATTGTGAACTGAATACATATGATCTGAATGAACTACTTGGAACAAAACTCCGGGCACTATATCAACGAAAAAAAGGACGGGATCTATTTGACTTGGACTGGGCTATTCGCAATCGAGATGTTGATATAAATAAAATTGTTACCGCTTTTAAAGCCTATATGAAATTTCAGGGTAATTCAGTAACGGCCAAGCAGTATTTGTTAAATCTGGAAGATAAAATGAATGATTATACTTTTCTGCATGATCTTGATAATTACTTACGTAGTGATGTTGAATATGATCTGCAGGAAAGTTTTGAAAATGTGAAAAAACTCATCACCCTTATTTAAGTAAGATGATAAAATCTAAAGTTGCTTTATTCATAAAAATATATCCAGTAGCCATGAAGCATTAGAGGAGGATATCCAGTGGCCGATTACATACCATTCTTGGGGAAGAATTTCCAACCAATAGACGATTTTGAAGGATTCAGCTCCTTTGAGATGGATGGCCTTCTTTACTATACTTATGATGAAGAGAAGTCGCCATTAAGATTGAACCTCAATCTATCTGAAAGTGAATTTCTACAGCTGAAATTCTATGCACACATGAATGAATACATAGGCATGCTTAAAGATTTCCAGCCTTTAAAACTCACGAAACTAGGGAATCTTCCCAGGAAGTTCTGCCGCGATCTTTATGACTCCGGCGTGAAAGACAAGGACCTTTGGGCAAGGCGCGGCCATCCGATTAATCAGGAACGTGATTCAACGTATATCCATGCCCTATCACTGCTCGTTAAAGATATTGGGCTTACCAAAAAACGAGTTGGAAAACTGACCCTCACATTGAAAGGCGAAAAGCACCTTAATAAAGAGGATCATCCAATTCTGTTTCAAGAGATGTTTCGGCAATTTACAAGACGGTTCAATTGGAGCTATAATGATGGTTATCCTGAGTCGTGGATTATTCAGGGTGGATTTGCATTTTCCATCTTTCTTCTACAGCGATATGGTAATGTAGCTCGCCCTCCGGGATTCTACAGTGAAAAATTTCTGAAAGCGTTTCCAATGGCTGTAAAGGAATTTAAAGATTCTTATGTAACACGGGAGGAACACTTTGCCAGGGCATATACGTTAAGAACCTTCAAGCGCTTCCTGGAATGGTTTGGATTGGTAAAAACATCGGAGGATGAGCATTCGCTAACAGTGCTAACGGTAAAAAAGAAACCTCTTGTTGACAAAATCTTTGAATGGAGTAATTTTTAATTGATTATTTGACAAGAAGGACGAATCGAAATAAGAAATCATCACCAGGTTTGTTCCATTCATGAAAAGATTCTAAATTCTATCAGCATTTGACCTACTGTTTATCCCAAATCCGACTGGGATCCGAATTTTCGTTTAGAGCCTACCGTTAAACAGACCCCATAATCGTTAGATCATCGTTTTGCTTTTCAGGGGGCAATTTGTCTTCTGACCAGCCGAATCTCCGTTTTGAATACAAACTTCATAAATCAAGAGGAGATTTATGGCTGGAAAACAATGCAAAGCCAAATCAAAACAGGCAGGCAGGCAATGTCGTAACCTTGCTGTGAAGGGCAAGGATGTTTGCTATATCCACGGCGGTAAATCAACCGGTCCAAAAGACAAGTCCAAGCATTATGGCAATAAACATGCTCGTAAATACGGCTCATATATTGCAGAGATTCTAAAAAAGGACATCTGGATATTTGAGAAGTTCTATGACACCCTGCATCAGGACTTTGATTTAAACAATTCTACAGACAAGATGGCCACAGAGCTGGCCTGTATGTATTTTGTAAAGATCATCCAGGCACAGCGGGAAGGTGACATTCCGAGTGCGGATACTCACGACAGAATGTGCCGGATGCAGCTTAAAGATTTAAAAGCCACCAAGTCTGCCAGGGAAGGTGAGATCGTGACCTTGAAGACTTCTCCTGCAGAATGGGCTGCCAATCTTCTGTCACAATCGGAAGAAAAAGAGAAAAAGGATAAATAAACTTCCGATTATGTATTCAGTGATCTTACAGCCACCGTCGACAAACTGGCGTTTGTTACCAGATAAACTTCCGATTATGCATGTAATCGGAAATTCTGGTGATGGTGTTGTATGGTCGGGATTCCCCGCCTGCTCCCGACCAAACGAGAGGGCGGGCAGGTGTGTAAAAGCAGACCCTGTCCCACGTCTTCCCAGGTCATCTGGAGTTCTTCAGAGTTCTCAAAGGTTCACGTGTGAGGATGCTTTAGGAAAAAAAGAAATTTCAAAGCTCGAAGGGAAAAGAAAAATGAGATATAAAAACCTCAATTTTCCCACGACAAGTGATTTTCAATTTGGCGATTCTATAATAGATCTAAAGCATCTTCCATTTCGTCATCCAAAATGTGTGTGTAGATCCGAGTCGTCTCCAGATATTCATGCCCCAAAGCTTTTTGAACGATTCGTA
>CAYXMX010000091.1:0-3675 GCA_964466265.1 uncultured bacterium
CCATGAGTTTCAGTTCAGTATCCGTTATTAGTAACGCTTTACGGTTGCGAAAACTGTCTCTTTAAAACCCGTTAAACGAAATAAATATGAAAATGAAAAAACTATTGTTTAGTTTGGTTGTTACCGGAATATTCGCCATTGTCGGTTGTTCAAATGATGAAACAAATACACCAGTAATAATATCGGTCACACCAGCTGACGGAACAGTTAATGTTTCAAAGACTATTGCCGTAAAAGTGGAATTTTCAGAAATGATGGAATCATCTTCCTGTGAATCACGCTTTGGTTTATTTCCTGGAATCCTGGAGGATATCCCAACAAATATGATGGGCAGGTTGGATGGAGAATTTTCTTGGAATGATGACTATACGATTATGACTTTCCATGGTGATTCAATCTTAATGGATTCAGCCATGTATTCTATCTGTCTTCAGGAAGGTATGATGGCCAATGATGGAATGGGTAATGGAATGATGATGTCTAATATGGATGGACATGGCATGGAAGTATCGGATGGTATTATTTCAAAATTCATGACTGCGAATCAGACAGTTGCTCGGATAGCGTCGGTGGATCCGTTGAATGGCAGCACAGAATTGGATAATAACATAAAAATAAATATTGAATTTGTGAATTCAATGGATACTGAATCATGTGAATCCAGGTTTGGACTCCATCAAGGTGAGTTAACGGAAATGCCGATGATGGGAATGATGTCCGGTTTGGATGGGACTTTTCATTGGAATAGTGATAGTACAATGATGACTTTTGATCCTGACTCAATGCTAATGGACTCAACCTTATATACCATTTGTTTAATGGAAGGAATGGAAACAGCAGATCACGGTGATTCGATGATATTATCTACTATGTCTGGCCATGGCAATCAGGTTGATGGCGGAATATTTTCAACATTTTTTACAAAATAAACAAGAAAGGGATATCATATGGTATTTCAAGCAGACACTGCATTTGCCTTAGAGCTCATTGCTTTAGGACTTGGTTTTTGGATTCTGTTAAAAACGCGGAGTGCAGAAGCCGCTAATCTGAAGGGATTCGGTTCCTTCATTGGCTATTTTATAATTGTCGCTGCTTTTCTGGCTCTGTTATGCACCAGTTACTATTCAGTAAAATACTGGGAAGATGGTCATTTCAGCCAGCAGAGTCAAAGCCAATCTATGATGATGGGCGGTATGCATAAAATGCAAGGATGTAATCATGAAATGATGTCTGGAAAGATGGGAATGGGTGGAAACTCCTGTGACCAGATGATGGGAAGTCAAAAGTGCGGTAACATGATGGGCCAATGCAAAATGATGAAAGGTAAAATGGGTGGTAAGATGGATAGTCAGTGCAAAATGATGAAAGATGGAAAGGGAAAAATGATGGGTGATCAATCTGAAATGAAAAATCATAAAGAACATCATCCCGAAAAGGATGATAAGTAACTCATCTTTACTTATTGACCAAATATACTTCTTTGAAAATGATTCATTATCTTATCGGGAGTCAATTAATGCAACGGTTGGAATTAATCAGGTTCGAATACCATGTTGAATCTTTCATAAGGGTTAGATATCAGCGGATTGCCGGTTTATTTGGGCTACAATTGCTTAAGTCAAAATATGCTACTGATGAACGTTATCGAATGAGATAGAAAGTGGAATTATTAACAGGAATCCAAACAGCTTTGAACCTGCATCCAATGTTTGTTCATTTCCTTATTGTCATTATTTTCTTGGGCTTGTTATCGGAACTGATATATAAGGTCCTGAAAAAAGAAGCTTACGGTAAAATGACCGGTATTTTATTTAGGGTAAAGTCGCAATTTAGCCATCAGTGTAGTTGGTGCAATTATTACCGTGTATTTAGCTTCAGATTCTTTGGGTCATAATACACCTGGGCATGATTATGTTCACGGTCATCGCGATGTTATATTATGGTTTACCGGTATCACTGTTTTAGCTGCAGGTCTATTCCAATTTGCTAAGAGTTTAAGCAAAGGGATTTATCGATTGGTTGTCCTGGTGATTTTATCTGGTATACTCATGTTGGGAGCAGATCGGGGAGCCAGATGCAGGTAAATGGTAATATTATTTATCGCTTGGGTGAAATTTTGATGCCGGTGTTCAAGTACAATATCAATCTTATATGGGTGACTAAATTAATATATTCAATAGCGAAGAAACCAAAGTTCAATTTAGCTTAATGTATTCTATTGACCAGCTATGGAATTATCAATTTGACGATAGGGAATCGCTACTCAATCTGGAGCATGGGTATATTCCGTAGACCTAGTGAAAATTTTTCGAATGAAAACAAGTAAAAGGAAATAATATGAGTTATCATTTTAGTAAATCGGTTGATATGTCGTTTAATGAAGCGATAGAAAATGTCACCGAAGAGTTGAAAAAAGAAGGGTTCGGTATCTTGACCGAGATTGATGTAAAAGCCACCCTTAAGAAAAAACTGAACGTCGATTTCAGAAACTATATGATTCTTGGGGCTTGTAATCCACCTTATGCTCATAAAGCATTATTGGCCGAAGAAAAAATCGGGACGATGCTTCCATGTAATGTCATTGTGCAGGAACATGAGGATGGTCGCGTGGAAGTATCAGCTGTAGACCCATTGGCATCAATGCAAGCCGTTGATAATCCGGACTTGGGACCGGTAGCGATTGAAATTCAGGCAAAATTAAAATTGGTAATCGAAAACCTTTGAGAAATGGTTTTAGTCGCATATTAAATCGATCGAAAAAAATTACAATTTCTTTGATTAGGTTTTCAAAGGAATTATTCGCAATCATTTAGAGAGTTTTCCATAGTTTCTGTTAATCATTTTAAGTTCAATAAAAAAATGATTGGGTTGAATCGATGGAAATTCCTAAAAAGTAGACTGCCGCGAAGATTCTCAAAATAATTTATGGTATGATATTCACTTCAAAGAATACTAATATGTATAATAGGATTAGTAAGTGACAATACCAAATATGAAGAAGCAAGATAATGGAATTTAAAAAAAAAGGTAGTCATATCAATTTTTATTAAGTGGGTTAGCTGGACTATTAGTATTGCATCCTCTGACGATAGTAATATATTGGTTGGAATTTCATCCCGATAACACCAATCCTGGTATCTTATTTGACTTGGTAAGTCAAAGGCTATTCAAGTCTTTTACTTTTGAAATGCTTCCTATGTCAGTACTCTTTATTCTCATTGGTAGTCTGCTGGGTTATATCATTTTGTTGTTTAAACATTCCATTTTAAATAAGAATCGAAAAATTGAATATTTAACAAACGTTATCGGAAATGACTTAAAAGCGATTATTAACAATGATGAAGGTGAAGATCAAGAGTTCAAATCGTCCATGCGGTGGAATTACTTGGGTAAAAAAATAGATAAAGAAATTGAACTAGCTATTTTAACAACAATTGCCGGTTTTAAGAATAATCATTCAGGAACACTATTGATTGGTGTGGATGATGATGGGAATGTATTAGGATTACAAAATGACTATCCAACAATCAAAAAGAAGAACAGGGATGGATTTGAACAGCATTTAATGACGTTGATATCATCAAGAGTACTATTGCAGCAATGATTGCGTGGGGGTCGGTTCCTGGTCCATCAAACTGACTTTCTATTCCCTATTTCTGGTTTGTCTATTTCTGT
>CAYXMX010000092.1:0-3596 GCA_964466265.1 uncultured bacterium
TTTGGCTTTTAAGTTCATTGCCGCTATCATCTTGGCAGCAAAGAGATGCAGCGATAAGAATCATTAAAAGGGGTCTATTATGTTTCAATATCAACGACAGATTTGTTTTTCCTGCAAGAATTTACCCCCGGATGCGGATATTCATTAATAATAAGGTTAATCACTGTTTTTCTAAATTTATATAATGAGGACTTTGATTAAATTACTGAATGAGTTTGCTGCGACCGGTTTAAAATACATTCAGAGGATTCAGTCTACTTTCAGGATCCATAAACTTTTTATCAGGGAAAATCCGTCTGATACATTGACAAAAAACACATAAAAACCAGTTTTGAACTACCCAATATTTTTATAAACAATCTCTATAATAATATATTCTGTTGACTTAATATTAATGAAACAATATTATGATTTATCTTCTACTTAAGCTGGAATTTTGAAAGAAGGATTAGACAGAATCAAACTAAAAAAGATTTTTTTAATGGATAAAACATCTAATCTGAAAAAGGTTACAGCAGGAATATTGCTGGTAATCATGGGTATTTATTCCCATGAGTCCATGAGCCATTTGGGACATCCTCATTTCTATAATGGATCAATATCCAGCGATTTAAATGACGGTTCAGTCTATGAAAATCTTCAATTCTCTGAATTTGGAAAATGTCCCTGGAGTAAAGCCGGATACTTCTTTCAAACAGTGTGTCCTTTGCCCTGCCCCCATCAAATCATTGAATCTGAAACTGTACTTCATTTGGATCGAGATTTTACTCCCGTTGCTCAAAAAATCCTCATTGAGTCTCGAGCTCCCCCCGTGCTTTCCTGAAAAAATAAAAGATCCCCTTCAAGGGGAATTCATTAATCAATTCAAGTCAGGAAATCCATGTTTAAAAAAAATCTATATCTAATAGTAATCATTAAATTACTTACTGCTCAAACAACGGTGAACCCTAATATCAGCGTCATTGGGGATTTAATATTGTCACATGATAAATCCGGTACTACTTTTTCTAATTCTGGCCTGGAATTAGCTTTTGAAGGTTATGTGAATCCATTTGCCAGAGCCAATGTATATCTTCACAAGCATGATGGTGAAGAGCCCACTGCTTTGGAAGAAGCGTTTTTATCGGTCAACAGGGGACTTCCTCTTGGAATACAGATTCGGGCAGGGAGAATGCTTCCTGAATTAGGGAGATTAAACCGGGAGCATTCACATCTCTGGCCTTACATACTTCCATCCACACCTATGCAAAACATTCTAGGGCTTGAATTCTGGTCAGGAGTCGGTTTGGAAGTCCGCTATCTCATGCCATTTCCATGGTTCAGCAATATCACTGTGGGAATTTTTCAGAACGGCATTGAACTGTATGAGGAAGAAACAGATAATGCTTCAGATAATGCCGATCATCTTTCTGTCATCAATATGCGGTGGTCCAATTTTTTGGATTTCTCGAATGTTACCCATGGGGAATTGGGTGTCAGCCGTTATCAATCCGGCAGCAAAAACATAACGGGATTGGATTACAAGTTAAAATGGCGCCCTGACACTTATCGATCCCTCTCTCTTGCAGGGGAGATATTATTTCGGCAAGAGGCAGTAGATACTGCGGCCATAGGGGGATTAACCGTAATCAACGCTCAATTTAGTCGTATTTGGAATTTGGGACTCACCGCGGATTACTTCCAGAAGAAGGATCATCCGTTTTATACTTCCCTCGGTGGTTTTTTGGGATTCAGTCCGGCAGCTGAATCTTCTGTATTACGGATAATGGCAAAGCGCATTTTTCTTGAAAGCGGGGAAAATTCATGGCAATTGGTCTCTCAACTGATATGGTCGTTGGGGCCCCATAAACCACACCAATTTTAGGGATAATACTAATGAAAAAATTTAATATAGTCTTTTTAATACTATTGATAAATCTTTCCTGGGGGAAGGTCAAAATCGTTACATCCATTACAGACATGGCTGACATTGCCAAAACAATCGGTGGAAAAAATGTATCTGTCCTTAGCATTGCCAGGGGAAATCAAAATCCCCATTATGTAGAAGTGATGCCTTCATATATGTTGAAAGTCCGGAAGGCAGATCTCTATCTTAAAATAGGGATGGAATTGGATTTATGGTCAGATCAAATTATTGATGGGTCAAGAAACCGCAATATACAAGTGGTAGACTGTTCTAATCATGTGCATCGATTGGAAGTGCCATCATCCAAAGTGGACGCCGGTCAGGGGGATGTACATCGCATGGGAAATCCCCATTATTGGCTGGACCCGACCAATGGGATCATCATTGCTGAAACCATAGCAAATGCTTTGATTTCAATTGACCCGAAGCATCGAGTGGAATACGAAAATAATCTGAGCAAGTTCGAGAAAACAATAAATGAAAAAATACAAATATGGAAGGCTAATTTTGCCAATCTCGAAGGAAAAAAGATCATATTTTATCATAATTCCTGGCCATATTTTAGCGAAAGTTTTGGATTGGATGTACGCCAGTTTTTGGAGCCCAAACCGGGGATTACGCCCTCCCCATCTCATTTGGATAAACTGATCCGTCTGATTAATCAAGAGCACATTTCCGTTATTGCCATGGAACCGTATTTTAGTCCAAAGGCACCTGAATATCTGAAATCAAAAACAGGATCCCACGTGGTTGAATTGGCCCAGTCGGTGGATGCTCTACCTGAAGCTGACTCCTATATAAACCTCTTTGAAACCAACCTACAAAAACTTCAAGCAGTCATGGGAGATTAAAATGAATTTATATCTTGATTTGATTATCTGGCCCTTTTTGGCTACTGTTGTTATATCCGGAATTCATGTATATCTCGGGAATCATGTGGTATCCCGTGGTGTGATTTTTGTGGATCTGGCATTGGCACAAATAGCTGCTCTGGGGACTGCCGTTGGTGTGCTCATTGGATTAGACCCTGCATCAACACCGACCTTGGTGTTGTCGGTTACCTTCACATTGGTTGGTGCTGCTCTATTTGCCATTATCCGGTCCCTCCCTGACCGAATTCCATCAGAAGCTCTCATTGGAATTACCTACGTTGTTGCAGCTGCGCTCATGATTCTGTTATTTAGCCATTCGGCTGAAGGAGCTGAAGAAGTGAATCATCTTCTGGTTGGTTCAATTTTATTTGTTACCCCGTTTCAGGTCGGAAAAATATTTATAATTTATTCCATTATAGGTCTTTTCCATTGGAAATTCAGGCATCAGTTTATGGCCACTTCCAAATTCAGATCCGAAACACTTCCTTCACCTGAAAACATCCGCCTCTGGGATTTTTTATTTTACGTTACTTTCGGAATTGTTGTCACTCTCTCCGTTAAAATCGCCGGAGTGCTGTTGGTTTTTTCTTTTCTGATCATTCCGGCAATCGCAGCTTTATTTTTTATGGATACTCCCCTCAAACGGGTGATTTATGGATGGATTTTCAGCTTGATAGGAAGTGCATTTGGTATGTTTTTTTCCATTTTGTTTGACACACCTACCGGCACCACTATAGTGGTGACATTTGGTCTTTTACTTGTGTTAAATACAATTATTTACTTGTTAAAGAGTAAACATTTCAGCGTAAAATCTACGT
>CAYXMX010000093.1:0-3536 GCA_964466265.1 uncultured bacterium
GTTTCAATCCTTGGTTTAATGGAATGGTCTGTTAGACCGCGAATACCCTGTAAATATCTGTCGATAAACAAGATAGCATCTCTATTTTACATATTCTAATTGTCAAAAAGCCTGATAATTTTATATCATTTGGGTCATTTTTCATTGAAATTTCTGTGGTTTAGTTCCCGTAAGTGGATTCATAGTGATAGTTACATCTTTTGAATGATTATACACAAATATTTTTGTAAGTGCAGTCATGACACCGTATTTTATATTTTGTTCTTTGTGGAAGCTTTTCACTAACAATAATTTGCATAATTTCCTTCACTAACGACAATACTTTTTCTTTTAGCATCGCTGTAATTTCCACTGCTTTTGTTTTTGAACCACCTCTAATATATGAAATATATCCACGTTTTACGTCCATATTATACGTTTTCTCAATGAGCATTCCATATAAAATCAATTGGTATTTATGTGTTCTGAAAACAGTATCTTTGTATTGGGTATATTTATAGTCCACGGGCGCCAAGGTACCGTCTTTTAACCATAGTATTTCATCCACAATTCCTCGAATACCTAATTCCGGATTAGCCAAATAAATATTTATTTCTTTTTTTATCGTTGGTATTTTTTTGCGCAGGTATTCTTTATTTCGTTTCATTCGATCTTCATGAACGCGACGGCCTTTTTGAACCTTGAAGCGATTATCTTCATATTGGTCAATTCGCATCACATTTAAAAAATAGGTAAATCGTGGACAAAAAAGATATTCCATCACTTCCGATGGCGTAATCATTACCTGGGTTTGAGGATCAACCTCCACTAAAAGAACAATGCCTTCACTTCATCTGTAACCAATTTTTTATCAAAGCCTTTACCTAATAATATCACTTTTTTAAAGTCTTGTTCACAAAGAGGAAATATATAAACGGAATCCTTTTTTAAATGAATCATTTCTTCTATTTCTATATGCAATTCATCCAAACGGTTGCGTTCCAATGAACCCAGAAACACAGATTTTTGAACTCGGTATAGCCCTGCTTTCTTCAAAACTTTTATAACATGCCGTCTCGTCTTATCGCTAACGATATCATAAATTACCCATACAAGCTGTTCCGTTTTCTTCATTAGAAATCTTTTTGCATTTGTTAATTCTCCGACTCAACATTTTCGGACGTTCCGAAAGTGATATTGGTCATTGTCTTTTTCGGGATGATCAACCGCCTTTTGGGATGGAGCTCTGTTGATGTTTCGAGATATCGGATGTACTTTTCAGAACATATGCGTTATTTTATCCAAGAATTTGCTAAAGCATGTAAATCGAATTGGATTGTGTTGCGTCGTTTGATCTTTCTTCCCTTATACAAAATCTTTCCATCCAGGAATTCATTATAATCTGTCATTAGACTCACTTTCCCTTCTTTATTGAGGGTCATGCCGTCTTGATAGGCATCGAATAATGCCTGTTTGATTCTCTTACGACTGAATAAATTCAAGACCGTTTCCTCCGCAAAAATGCGATACCCTTCGATTACATCGAATACCATGGATGTTTTGGCATAATGATCTGTATGAATAAAACCCACATACGGATCAATCCCCGCCAATACACAGGCTCTTTCAACTTCACCGTAAAGAACACCATAAGCATAATTTAACAGACAGTTAAATTCGTCTTTTGCAGGATTGCGGGAACGCCCTTTAAATCGGAACCGTTCAGGCACACACAAACTCAAAGTACGCCAATACACTCTCCCTGCATTCCCTTCAATCCCCATGATACTACCACGGGCAACTTCCGGTTTTCCGCTCACATTTTGCATATCTCCTAATGATTGATTGATTCGATTAATTGCTTCGGTTATTTCTCCGGAAAGACGCGTCCGCCGCTCCCGGAGTTCTTTCAGAAATCGAATTTGATTCTCGAACTTTTGCAGGATGAATTGTTTGCCAATTTCAACACCTTTTTTAGAATCGGCCAGCATTAATTGATTCCGCCTGATTCGCGCAGTTGAACCCAATTTATCATGCCATACCCTGCCGAACGGTTTTCCGGATTTTTCTAAAAATAAAATATCGATATTATTCTCCACAGCCAGTTTTACAGCATCGCTGGAAACGGCTGCGCCGGTTGTGATGAGAATTGATCGCACTTTTTTCGGCGAAATGTGACTCTTTTTTCCATCTACACGGATTTCGAAAATGTCATCTTTTACGTGGACATAAGCGCCGTATGTGTTAATAATGAGCTGCATGGGATTACAATATTCTACATGAATTACCAGAGTTATTCATGCAGTGTTGTACATGTTTAAACCGTTTATTCATGTATGCTGGCATACTTCTTTACAAAATATTATCGTAATCATCAATCAAATCGGGGAAATTCAAACCGGTGTATTTCCAATCGTCCGGTAAATTATGTTTAGAGAAATTGTACATGGTATAATTCCAATGATACTCATAATCTTTTTCGTCCCTGATTACATGGTCGTGAAAAGATTTTTGCCACTTAAATTGGGGATGAAATATTATGTGTCCATGTTTTTCAACATATTTTTTACGGTATTCCAAAACGGTTTTATCAAATTCACCCACCCGAATGCGACTCTCTACCGGTTCACCCCGAATGCGACATTGGCCAATGTCGCCTTCGGGGTGAACGATTGGGATGAAGGAAACCTTGTCGTGTTCGATCAACAAATTCTCTAAATCCTTCGGATTATGTCCCATAATTATGTTCAAATTCCGTGAAACATGCCGTTTGAAAAATTGCATCACCTTCGAATAATCGGCAATATCGTTTTTGGGTTCAATCAATAAATGAAAATGGTCGAAATTCAAACAAAATGCAAAAAGAGAAAACTGTTTCGTTTCCTTTGTTAATTTCAATTCTTCAATCCACAAATCACAAAATATTTCCTCTCTGAAAAATTCAATTCTATCCCGAACATTACAGGTGATAAAATAAATGTAATCACCATAAATACGTTTTTGGCTGTTTTTGTGTAGTTGAAACATTTCAAGTATCTTTTACATCAGAAACAACGGACACCCACATCCCACGAATGCGCCATTAGCCAATGGCGCATTCGTGTGGTAGAGTAGGTGGAATGGCAATGGTTCATTTTAATGAAGTTGTTTATTTTGTTTCACTGTTACTTCCGACGTGTCTTTAAAAATAACTTTTGAGATTATATCCGACGTTATTTCATCGATATGTTCCCGAAGAATTGTATTGAACTTTTCAAATTCAGGCCATAAAACCTCATCTACAAAACGCTTTGGAATTTTTGCCATAACTGTTGTATATCGCTGACGATAATACCGATAAGGGTTAATGCCATAACGGCGTAACAAAGATACCATGAGCCGACGTGACCACATATCGGTTAATGAAAATTTATATTCCACCGCCGGATCGATTTTTTTGAACTTTTCAAGCCGTTCCCTGATTCTTTCCAACGCATTCGCCGCCGCATGTTTTTCACCCGCCGTTTGTGCCCCCGTGAATAATCGTTCTACTCTCTTAAATTTCTGTATTAAATCTG
>CAYXMX010000094.1:0-3205 GCA_964466265.1 uncultured bacterium
GCTGGAAAAATTGACGTTGAATTTGCTTTCCAGGAACTGAATCATTTACCGGCAGGTTTTTCGGTCCCGGAAGGACGGGAAAAGCCCTGGGGGACGGGTCATGCGATTCTGACGGCTGCTGACCGGATTGATGAACCGTTCATTGTCATCAACGGAGACGACTATTACGGCCGGGAATCGTTTCAAGTCGTAGCCGATTATTATCAAAAGGGCGGAAAGGAATTCAGCATGGTTGCTTTTCGATTAGATAAAACATTATCCACTTTCGGCGGCGTGACACGGGGTTTGTGTACTATAGAAGAAGGAAAATTATCAGCAGTGGTCGAGACAGAAAATCTTAGAAAGAAAGAAAACGGAGTTTCTTCTGAAAGAGATATTGTCTTGGATGGCAGCGAACCGGTTTCCATGAATATGTGGGGTTTTACACCTGTTCTATTTGAGTATTTAAGGGAAAATTTTGTCGAATTCTTACAAAAGGAGGGATTGGAATTAAAAAGCGAATATCTGATTCCTTCCGTGATTAATGATTTAATTCAAACCAACCGGGAAACAGTACATATTTTACGGAGCAACTCACAGTGGTTTGGTGTTACATATAAAGAAGATAAACAACACGTTCAAAGAGAAATACGAATCCTAATTGATGCAGAAATATATCCAAAGAAATTATTTGAATAGTCGTTGAATTCAGTATAAATAATATAGAAAAATATTGGTTTATCTATATGCTATTAATATACCGTCTTTATTAAAATTCACCCCCGTATTGTAACCAAATTTGATTAAAAAGGAGAAAGACATGTCCAAACGTCAGTTTCAAACTGAGGTGACTCAATTACTGCATTTGATTATTCATAGTTTATATTCTCATAAAGAAATATTTTTAAGAGAATTGTTGTCCAATGCTTCTGACGCAATGGATAAACTGAATTATCTCACGTTAACCGATGATCAGTTTAAATCAATGGACTTTAAACCACAGATAGATATTTCATTTACAGAAGGTGAAGTCAAAAGAATAGAAATCGCTGATAACGGGATCGGTATGAGCGAAAATGATTTAGTTGAAAACCTGGGGACGATTGCCCGGTCGGGAACCAAATCATTCCTGAATAATCTGACCGGTGATGAAAAGAAGGATTCCAATCTTATCGGTCAATTTGGTGTTGGTTTTTATTCCTCTTTCATGGTGGCGGATAAGGTAGAAGTATTGAGTCGAAAAGCGGGCGAGGAAGACGCTCATCGCTGGGTGAGCGATGGGAAAGGGGATTATGAAATTTCAAAAGATATCCGGCAAGAGCAGGGAACGACTGTTATTTTACATCTCAATGATAACGGCAGAGAATATGCCAATCGCTGGCAGATTCAGGAAATTGTTAAAAAATATTCAAACCACATTGCGTTTCCCATTTACCTCCACTACATGGATACGGAATATGACAAGGATGGTCAGGAGAAAGAAAAGAAACCAAAAACGGAACAAATTAATCTGGCTTCCGCTTTCTGGAAACGTCCAAAAAGTGAATTGAAGAAAAAAGATTATGAGGAATTCTACCAATCCATTTCCAACGACTTTGAAAAGCCGTTCCATTATATTCATACCCAGGCGGAAGGAACACTTGATTATACTACTTTATTTTTTATCCCTAAGAAAGCACCATTGGATCTTTATTATGCGGATTATAAACCGGGTGTCAAACTGTATGTCAAACGAGTATTCATCACCGATGATGATAAAAATTTACTACCGTCCTGGCTGCGGTTTATCAAGGGGATTATTGATTCGGAAGACTTGCCCCTCAATGTGAGCAGGGAAATACTTCAGGAAAACCGTATCCTCACTAAAATTAGAAATAATTCAGTGAAAAAAATGATTTCCGCATTGAAAGAAATCGCAAAAGACAGTCAAAAATATATCGAATTCTGGAAAGAATTCGGCCGTCCCATCAAGGAAGGAGTGTACCAGGATCACGATCACCGAGAAGCCCTACTTGACCTCATGCGGTTTAAATCCACAAAAGTGGATGGATACACGTCTTTTGGGGACTACGCGGATCGAATGAATCCTGATCAGAAATATATTTATTTTATTACGGGCGAAAATGAAGATGTGTTGCGTCATTCACCATTACTCGAGTTGTATAAAAATAAAGAAATGGAAGTCCTGATTTTAGATGAAGAAATCGACGACATTATTATGACGTCTATCCCAAAATATAAAGAGTGGGAACTGAAATCAGTGAATCGCAGCGATGCAGTGGATGAATTAAAAACAGACAATAATCAACAGGATGAAAAGGATCTTAAACCGGTCATAAAAAAAATCAAGAAGGTGCTTGGGGACCGAGTCAAAGATGTGGTGGCATCCACGCGGTTAAGTGACTCTCCTTCCTGCATTGTGGCCGATTCCAATGATCCCACAGCCCAGGTTCAGGAAATGTTAAAAGCTATGGGACAAGTGCCAGGACAGAATATTAAACCAATCCTTGAAATTAATCCAACACACCCCATCGTTAAAAAACTCACCGATATGCGTAAAACGAAATCATTTGAGGATACCTGCTTTTTACTCTATGAGCAGGCCTTATTGATTGAGGGAGTGAAATTAGATAATCCGGTGGATTTTGTTAAACGAATGAATGCGGTGATGGAGCGGGCCTTATAGTTTTTTTTGTTTGATTCACCATCATGTATTGGGCCCGGTATAAAACCAGAAAATGAAAATGATCTATTGAAATTATTCTCATAAGTTTTTTGTAAATTAGCCCATGTCAGAAAAAACGAAATTATGGTATCTGGAAAATTTTAATCTCTTTGCCGGGATGGCTCAAAAGTCTATGGAAGAAATGAACCGGATGAGTAAAATGAAAACCAATAAGAAGAAGGAAATTATTTATTTCCCAGACGATGCCAGCGATACGATTTATATTTTAAAGGAAGGGAAAGTCAAAATTTCCAGAATCTCCGAAGATGGCAGAACCACGACCATGCAACTAATCGGTCCGGGGGAAATTTTTGGTGAAGGTTCTCTTTTGGGTCAGGATAGGCATGAGAATATTGCGGAAGTGGTAGAAGATGCGATTATTTGTACCGTCAGCAAAAATATGTTTCAGGAAATGATGAATAGCAATCCATCCTTAAATATGAGCATTACCAAATTTATCGGCTTTCGATTACGAACCATTCAGACTCATGTAGAAGATCT
>CAYXMX010000095.1:0-3139 GCA_964466265.1 uncultured bacterium
CAGGAATCGGAAACCAACCCGCAGGCGGTCTCCTTGGTGTTGAATTTACATATGAGGCGGCTGCCTGCTCAAATAAAAAAGGAAACAGTCATGAAACAAAAAAACACGACAACCTCATATAAAAAGATCATAGTTGCTTTAGCTTTGATATTAATCGCTATTAATCCCCTTACAGTCCACAGTCAGGATGTCGAGCTAATTATTGGAGGATATCCGGCAGATGCCGGTGAATATCCCTGGGCTGCAGCTATAGTTGGCACAGGTTCCTCAATTTACAATAGATATGATTGCGGAGGGACTTTAATAGCGCCCCAATGGGTGTTAACAGCCGCTCATTGTGTCGATGATAAATTGCCTTCGGATATTGCAGTTTATTTAGGTTCAATAAGTTTAGTTGATACAACCGGTTCGGAATATATTGCTGTGGATGCAATTTATGTACATCCTGATTATGATGATATCACCAATAATGCTGATATTGCACTACTTCATTTGGAAGAAACTTCCGGTCAATTGCCTATTGCGCTTATTGATAATTCACTTTTAGATGATGCGGGAAACATAGCAACGGTTATTGGTTGGGGAATCACCGATACCGATTATCCATCTGTATCTGAAGTGTTGATGGAAGTTGATGTTCCAATTATAAGCAATGCCACCTGTAATGATTCTATTTCATATAATGGTACAGTGACTGATTCTATGCTTTGTGCCGGTGATTCGACCGGCGGGATAGATGCTTGCCAGGGTGACAGTGGAGGCTCACTTATGGTTGATGGAGATTATACAAAAGTTCAGGTAGGAATTGTCAGTTGGGGTGATGGATGCGCTCAACCGAATAAATATGGTGTATATACAAGACTGTTGGAATTTACGGACTGGATTTTCGTTACTGCCAGTGTGGAAGTTGGTATGTATTATGGATGTACCGATCCGAATGCACTTAATTATGTTGATTATGCCAATTTCGAAGACGGCAGTTGCGAATATCCGGTCGTTAATATCACCTTTGCTAATCGTGATGAATCAGGAAACAATCTATATGGTACTCTCGAGGTGGACGGTGTTTATCCTTCCATCAATTCAGAACAGGTGAAAGAAGTGGTAAAAGATATTGATCATACAATTCGAACCCATCATGAATATCGTTCTAACGACACCAAAAAACATCATAGATGGAATGAAAATTATAATGAATTCAAAATGTACCATAACAATATATTCGATGTGACAAATGATGGAGACGAAGATATCGCGACATTCAGGAATATTTATACAATTTCTCTCGACAACAATCTGTCTTCAACCGCAGCGAACATTGACATCAAGGACCCATGGTTCAGGGATGCAAATGGAAATCAACCTGGTAACGTCTGGATTGAGAATGTCGAACAATACAATGTGTTTTTAGATCAACAACCAAATCAGGGTCAAGTCTATTCTATTCGCACTACTCAACTTGCTGATGTTACTCAGGACAATTTCATCGGTTTTATAGAATGGCGTGCTTATGAGCCTGACGGAGTTACTCAAGATATTAATGAGAATTATGTACATATTTCTGATCCAACAGACTTTAATTCTTGTATTGTAGTGTTTAAACAACCGGGAGCCGTTGTTAAAGCTGTTTATGGTCCTATAAATGAACTTTCAAATTATACTTTAACTATTAAGGAAAATGAAACCTTGACCATTCCCTCGGGAGCAGATATAACCTTTGCAGATAATTTTACTCTGCAAGTTGATGGAAATCTCAATATTCAAGGGTCTATAGATAATCCGGTTACACTTACATCTAATAGTCAATGGTCAGGTATTCTTCTTAATACAGAATCAAATAATCACATTTATATAAATGTTTCTCATGCTAAAATAGACAATAGTGCAAATGCCGTAAGACTGACAAGCAATTTTTCAAACAGTTTTGAGGCTGATATCAATATTCATCATACAGTTTTTGAAAATAATGGAACATGTTTTTACCATTCATTTACAAATGAACATGATTTGAATAATAATTCGAATATGATCTTTGATATAGCTAATTGTACATTTGAGAATAACAATTATGATTTCTTTTTATCAACAATTTTAATCCCTGATCCGGAACAAGGGAATGAACTAACATATCCTACTTTTAATCGTGATATTAATCTAAGGAATAATATTTTTTATCAAGGCACACTACATGCAGGATTTCATTATGATTTAGAGGTGTTTTCCTATTATAATGATAATTATCAGATTGTTTTTGATATGTGGACAAGTAATGGTAACACGCATACAGGCAATAATATTACTACTGACCCAATGTTTGTTAATGTGCAGAATGGCGATTATAACCTGCAACCTTCCAGCCCCGCGATAGATGCCGGTGATCCTGATTTAGATGGAGATGGTGTAACTTGGCAAACTGATCCTGATGATCAAGATCCTGATTACACAAGAATGGATATGGGAGCTTATTACTACGATGCTGTGCCGGATGCTCCAACCGGATTTTCAATTTCAGGATCTGCGGGACAAAATCCGACTAGTTCATGGGCCTCAAACACAGAACCGGATTTAGCCGGTTATAAGTTGTATAAAAACGAAGCAAATTCAGGCTGGGCGTTATTGCGAACACTCGATAAAAATACAACTTCATATACTGACAGAAGCGTAACTATCGGATCGGGAGGAAAATTCTCAGATGATGTTTGTTTTAAAGTTACCGCTTTTGATATTGCGAATCAGCAGTCGTCTTATTCCGTATCACGCTGTAAGCCTCTTGGTGGAGTAAGTAAACAGATGGAAATTATTCCAGACGACTATGCTCTTCATGCGGCTTTTCCCAACCCATTTAATCCAACTACGTCCATCCGTTTTGATATACCGGAGAAAAGTAGTGTATCCATGGTCATTTATAATGTACTTGGAAGAGAAATAAAAAAACTGGTGAGTGGTGAACTGGTGAGCGGTTATCATCAGGCAATTTGGGATGGAAAAGACGATAGAGGCAATCCGGTACCATCAGGATTGTATATATACCAATTTTCTGCTATTTCAGAAGAAAGTAAAAACCAGTTTCAAGGCAGCAATAAACTGGTATTAATGAAGTAATGGGAATTAAAAATAATCAATCCCAATCGCCAATACC
>CAYXMX010000096.1:0-3063 GCA_964466265.1 uncultured bacterium
TGTGATGTGGTCGGCTGCTTCGGTCATTTAAACCTGACAGTCCTTCTTGTTTATAGCGATTACACCATTTTCGGACTGTTACGCGTGTACGGTCGAATACACGAGCGGCTTCACTGATATTATGTTTTTGTGCATGTCGAACCATTTCAAGTCGAAAATTGAATTTATTATCCATAACTTTGACCATCATTATCTTTCGTTCTCCTTTTATTGCTAATAGAGAAATTACTCTCTTTGAGAACGAAAATCACGCCCCGGCTCGCCGGGGCGTGTTCTTTCCACAATCTCTTCATCATGAGCCACTTTTCCATTCCAATTCCATAAGGCTTCTTTAAACTAATAAAGTGGATACCATGTCTATTCCGTGGCGGGTAATACCCGTCTTCTCCTCCACACCACTTTTTTGTTGGGAAACGATTAAGACAATCTATAGATAAATTCCAATCACGAAGGCTTAGTCCACCATTCCCTCCATCTATTATGAGGCCAACAGGTCGAACCCTAGGCCACTTGGACCCAATATAATCATATGAAGTAAAGTCTTCTATTGTGAAATCTGAATTGGGGCAAATAATTGAGTCAGTTTGAAAAATGAGTATCTTTCTACGGCTAATTAAATGTTTCCAAAACCCTTTTGATAACAATAATGAATTGTATTGATTTGAGTTTAATGTGCTTGTATTTAACTGTGTAAGGTGAATTTTCCCAGCATTAACGTGTTTAGAAATATTTGTAGACATTATAAAATCAAGATTATCTTTTCCATGAAATAATTGAATTGGGATTTGAACATTTGTAAGAAAATTATCCAGTACAAATTCAAGAGCAGGATGGTTTCTTGTTTCTATAATTACTCCTAAAAAGGGGTCAGGATATTTCTTATGTTGAATAATATCTTTTGGTAAAATATTTTTAATTGAAGTAAAATCAACTGTTGAAGATATTCTTTTTAAGGAAGTGTAAGTAAATTTTTTCTAATTGTTCACTTCTAATATTTATTGAAGATATACCTTCTGCTTTAAGGTCCTCTAATATCTTTTTTGCACTGGACTTACGATAATTGTTTATTATTGTTCTATATTTCTCTATCATCACCAATTCTATTTATCAGTTTAATGACCTTAATGTGACTGAAATCTTCACTTTTATTATTAAAAATTTGAGTGAGGAATTTTTTCATATCTCATGAAACTATCTTTACATACAGCTAAATTGTAATGCATTCTTACTTGAAATGTCCTGCGGTTTTCTTTAAATGGATGGATATGTTAGCTACATAAATTGTTTTATACCACTAGCCATCATCATAGCAGTATTATTTCACAATGGATAATACGACAATAAAATCATTCCTCTATTAAACTGATTGATTTGAAAGACAAAATTGCATTCTACTTTAAATTTAATTTGAATTGATACAGCGAAACCCGATAGCAATATAACCGTTGTGGGGATAGGTACCATACTGGACCCAGGATGGCAGATTATTAGTCACGCTGATCCAGGCTCCACCACGAAAGCCTCGATAAGAATAAGATATATTATACCAACTATTACACCATTCATAAACATTTCCAGTCATATCGTAAACGCCATACTGAGAAGGACTATCTAAAGTTTGAAAACCGTTATAATTGCTGCCGTTATAATAACCTACCGGTGTAGTTTGGGGTTGTACAGCCCAATTTTCCTTTTCATATGGATCATTGCTATTTAAATAATTGCATCTGCTCCCATCAATATCATTTCCCCATGAGTATTCATAACCTGTATTTCCACGGGCTGCTTTTTCCCATTCATGATCTGAAGGCAATTTCAAATTATAATGTTTTGCATATGCTATTGCTCCAAACCAAGTAACAAAAACAACCGGATGGTTTTCATATCCCGGAACAATTGAAAAGGAGTTGCCATCCCAACTAATCAGAGAAGGTTCAGTCATATCAAGATACATTTGATTACCGGCACTGTATATTTCATCTCCTTCGTATGGTCCTTGAATATTTGTTGATGTGACCGTGATATTTCCTAAAGCCAATGCTTCTGCTAAATATTGTATATATTTAATATTTGTTACTTCAAATTTCATTATCTGAAAATCATAATCGATATCATTAAGAACTTCATCATAAATACCAAACGTATATGGACCCGCCGGAACGGTCACCCAATCCAAAGATTGAGAAACAGTTATAATGGATATACTTTGACTATCTTCCCCGCCATTTGAATCTGAAACTGTACAGACAATGATACATATTTCTTCTGTCATAGATGCCGTATAGGTCACAATGGAGCCGACTCCACGAATACTTCCACAGGTCGCACTCCATAAATAGGTCAAACTATCTCCATCACCATCGGTTGCAAAACAAGTGACTATAGATATACCCCCGGGTTCAATTGAATAAGGTTCAGCACTGATTTTGGAGATTGAAGGAATCGTATTGTGGGACGAACTATTTATATCGCAGCTGATCCAGAACATCAGATAAAATACCAAAAGAATCGTTTGACCATTAATCCGTCTGTTTATCAATAAATCATTAATGCTTATTAGACTCTTTTGCATTTGAGTTAATGGACGTTTATTATTCATTTCATGCAAATCAAATTGTGAATCCTGTCAAATTGTAATGCATTCTTGCTTGAAATGTCCAGCATTTTTTATTTTTCTGACAGGTCACGCATCAGTAAAAACAACAGAGAAATACTATGTGGATCTGTTAGATGCGAATTACCGAAGGCCATTAAACAGTCTTGATTCCCTATTTAAAGGCTCCTGATCGGAGCCTTTTTTTACCCCCAATTGCGTAAATCCAATCCAAACCTAGAAACAAATCCTAATCGGGCTGTTTTTACTAACACTGGGAGCCGAAGATCATGCTTAAAAAGTGTGCCCTAACAGGGCCCAAAATTTGTCTATTCCTGTCTATTTCTGCGCATTTTGTCACTTTCTGGCGAAGTTCAAAAGGTAATAAAAAACCCCTGTTTCTCGTCGAGAAATGGGGGTTGTCGAGGAGTGATCCCGGTGCGACTCGAACGCACGGCCAACGGCTTAAA
>CAYXMX010000097.1:0-2849 GCA_964466265.1 uncultured bacterium
TGAAAGCATCATCAATTGAATCTGAAAAATGGAATAAATCCATATCTTCTTCAGAAATGGTTCCCATTTCTACGAGATAGTCAAAATTAACTACTTTCTTCCAAAAATTGCCATCATAGATAACCACAGGAACACGTTTTCGTAATTTCGCTGTCTGAATTAAGGTTAGCACTTCCATGAATTCGTCTAAAGTCCCAAATCCCCCGGGGAATACTACCAGTGCCTTTGCCAGATATAAAAACCAAAATTTTCTCATAAAAAAATAATGGAAATAAAAACTCAATTCTTTTGATATCCATTGATTCCCTGATTGTTCAAAAGGTAATGTAATATTCAGGCCTACCGCCAAGCCATTGGCTTCTGAAGCTCCTCGGTTTGCTGCTTCCATGATTCCCGGCCCACCACCGGATGAAATGATAAATCTTCTCTTTTTTTCCGTTAAGCCCATGCTCCATTTGGTCAAACGAAATGCCAACTCTCTGGCGTCCTCGTAGTATTGGCTCATCTCCAGATTACGGTTAAGCATTTTCAATTTTTTTTCTGAAATATTTTTATCTGCCTTTTTTAAGGTTTCTTCAGCTTCCTCTCTGGACTGGATTCTGGCAGATCCAAAAAATACAATGGTATCAGCAATTTTATTTTTCCTGAACCGCTGAAGCGGACCGAAATATTCAGCCAGAATCCTAATGGAACGTCCGTCAGGACTTCCCAGAAAATCCGTATCGTAGTAAAAACGATCTTTGTGGTTATCTTTCATGATTTATCCTTTAAATGGGAGGGAAGTTAATACATTTTGTTTTTCAAGAGGTAGAAGAGTCCACATGAAACCCTATTCAGCGATTATACTCCAATCAAAACGATGTTGGGTGAGATCATCAGGCAGTTACCACTCACCATTAATGAAAATTTGTTATAATTTCATCATCATGAATCCACCGACCAGCTATCAAACACAATCAATTTTTAAAACGGACTGGTTATGTCAAGGCGGGGAAAGATTCAAATGAATTTATCCCTGATCGGTAAAAGAGCACTGGTTTGCGGCAGCACCGATGGAATTGGAAAGGAAACCGCCTTTTTGTTAGCGAAACGTGGTGCATCCATCATACTGGCTGCAAGGAATCAGGAAAAGATTGATTCTGTGATGAACCACTTACCGGGGAGTGGCCATGGTTTTATTTGCGCTGATTTTGACCACCCCAACGATTTAAAAGAAAAAACAGGCCACGTTTTTCGCAGGACCGGACCTATTCATATTCTGGTGAATAATTCCGGAGGACCTAAAAGTGGTGCACTTATTAAAGCCAAACGGGAGGAATTTGAATCAGGATTTAAGCGTCATGTTTTGGCAAGCCAACTTCTGGTTCAGGCGGTGGTTCCTGGGATGATAGAATTGAAGTATGGAAGAATCATTAATATTATTTCCATGTCCGTCAAACAGGTGATCCCCGGTTTAGGGGTCTCCAATACCGTCCGGGGAGCAGTCGCCCAGTGGGGAAAAACTTTGGCATTGGAATTGGGGAAATATGGCATAACCGTTAACAATATTTTACCTGGTTATACCCAGACTGACAGGCTGAAAGAATTATTGGAATCCCTGGCAGAGAAAAACGGAATCAGCTATAATGAAATGGTGGAAGTAACTGCAAAAAAAGTTTCACTACGTCGAATCGGTCAACCGGAAGAAACTGCTTCGGCGATCGCTTTTCTGGCATCTGAAGCATCTGCTTATATAACAGGAACTGATTTTCCAGTGGATGGCGCACGGTTTGGGTGATGATTTTGCTGCAAGAAATATGGTTTTAACATTATAATGAATAGAAAGAATGGATTACCAACCAAAATATAAAAAACATATATTTGTTTGTACCAATGAGCGCGATAATGACAATCCAAAAGGAGATTGTAGCCGGTGCGGAGGAAATGAAATTAGATTAAAATTTGTACAATTGATTAATCAACATGGATTAAAAGGAATGGTTAGAGCCAATAAGAGTGGATGTCTGGATGCCTGCGAAATGGGGGTTGCCATGGTGATTTACCC
The DNA here is from genome assembly GCA_964466265.1 of uncultured bacterium. Taxonomy (GTDB): domain Bacteria; phylum Fidelibacterota; class Marinisomatia; order Marinisomatales; family TCS55; genus JADFRD01. The sequence goes on from CAYXMX010000097.1 coordinate 2,045, forward strand.
AGATAATATTTGGTATACGCGGGTGTCATTGAATGATGTAGAGGAAATTTTTCATACGTCTGTTTTAGAAAATCAGGTGGTGACCCGGTTGGCAGCATCAAATAAAACCTGGGATGAACTGACTGAAATAAGAAACCAAAAAATTAAACGGGAGTAATCATGCATATTTATCGAAAATATAGATACTTATATTTTTTACCGGTTCTTTTATTTGTGAATTCCTGTAACAATAACAGTAACGAATTTCATTTCAAATCCTTTGTAGCAGATACCCATAATGATGTATTGCTACGATCCTTGATCGGAGAGGATATTTTGACTGAACTTCCAGATAGTCAATCTGATTTAGTCAAGTTTCAAAAAGGGGGAATGGACCTGGAAATTTTCTCTATCTGGGTCAGTCCCTATGAATTTAAACCGGAGGAGTCCTTCGAGCAAGCGAACAAAATGATTATCCGGCTGGAAGATTTATGTGACCAATCGGGAGGTAAATGGTCTCTTACGAAAAATTATCAAGAATTAATTTATAACGATCAGCGGGGAATTCTTTCTTGCATGATTGGTGTGGAAGGTGGTCACGCCATTGAAAACAATCTGGTTAATCTGGATGCATTATATTCTCGTGGAATGAGATATCTCAGCATCACATGGAATAATTCCACCGACTGGGCGACTTCTGCAAAAGATGAAACACTGAATAAAGATTCTTTGGAATTTATCGGATTAACTGATTTTGGAAAAGACGTCATCCGCCGGTGCAATGAATTGGGAATTATGGTGGATGTGTCCCATGCAGGCGAACAAA
>CAYXMX010000098.1:0-2817 GCA_964466265.1 uncultured bacterium
TAAGATTGGTTACATAAGCTTGATGATGCTTACCATAGTGGTATTCAAGCGTTTCTGCTGAAATGTAAGGTTCTAATTTATTTTTCTTGTAGGGCAATTCAGGTAATTTATGCAGCATCTTATTCTTTCTGTTAATTGTTAATTATTGAACAAATTTTCCTTATAAAAGATAATAATAATTAGGAATAATTCCTATTTAGATTTCTAATTATTACAAAAAGGTTTATACTAACTGGGGAAATGGAAATAAATCTTCAAGAGCTTTAATTCTGCCAAATTCATCCTTATGAATGACATGGATTCTAGTGAATTCAGTATAATTATTCAGGCCGGAGGCAGCAGCCAAGGCATTTAAACCGTTCCGAAGTGTTATAATATAGTTGAGAACCCGCCATTGTTTTTCTTTTACAACCAATGCTTTTTGGTGGCCAGGATCAGTCGTAGCCACTCCAACTGGGCATTTATTTGTGTGACATTTCATAGCACCAATACATCCGACTGACACCATCATTCCTCTGGCTATATTAACGAGGTCAGCCCCCATTCCCATGGCGATGGCAATTTTATCCGGGCTGAATAGTTTTCCACTGGCAAAAATTTTTATCTGATCGCGAACCCCATATTTTCTTAAAGCATCATCTAGATATATTAACCCAGATTTCAATGGCAATCCCATCGTGTCAGCCATTTCCTGGTAGGTTGCACCCGATCCTCCTTCACCTCCATCCACAGTAATGGCATCGGGGCCCCGACCAGTTAATGCCATTTCCTTGCACAACTCATCTGCAGAATCCGGTCCTCCCATGACGATTTTGATTCCAACAGGTTTTCTCCCCAATTGCCTTAATTCATCAATAAAATCGAATAAAGATTTGACATCATGAAACTGATGGTGTCTGTTGGGAGAATCTACATTCTGCCAGGGGGCTACTCCGCGAATAGCAGCAATTTCTTCATTCACCTTACTCCCCTCCACATGACCACCTCTGATTTTTGCTCCTTGGGCCATTTTAATTTCAAACATGGCTAATTGGGGATTATCTGCAATGTCTTTGAACATTTCTTTTGAAAAGGTGCCATTTTTTTCACGTACACCAAATAATCCCGGGCCAATTTGCATAATCACATCTCCACCACCCAATAAATGATACTTTGCCAGACCACCTTCACCGGTGTGAACCCATGATCCTTGTGCTTTACCTATTCCCATACTCATGGAACTAATGGCGTTTTCGCCCAGGGCTCCAAAACTCATAGCGCTCATACCGACCGGCCCCTTTAGCCTCCATGGAATATTACAACTCGGTCCAATAATAATTGCATCTTCGTCCCGTAGCAACCAAGGTTGAACTTCAACTTCTTCTAAATGTTCTCTTCGGGAAAATAATCCTTCATCTCCGACATATCGTTTAGTTTTAATTTTTGGATCACACACAATATGCATCTCTTCTGCCAACTTAGGAAACATAGAATTTCTAAGAAACCAACCTGGTTTATCAAAATCCCGCTTGGAACCAAACGCAATGAGAGTTTTCATATATTTTCCTGCCACAACAACATTCTGAAAATCCATACGACTGAATGGTTTCCCTTCATTATCAGAATCAAACATATATTGTCTTAGCTCTGGTCCCATCATTTCAAAAACATATCGAATTCGTCCTAATAAAGGAAAATTACGTAATATTGAATGCTGACTTTGTCGTTTATCAATCATGTACCAGACGAAAAAAACAATCGGTGGCACTATTAGAACAACAATAGTGAGTATGAGGAGGGTAGTTATAATAATATCATTCATATTGATTACTTAACAATTAAGATTGGGGATTGACAATTTTCCATGACTTTTAATGGTTTACTTCCTGCAAAAAACTTAGTAATCGGACTTTTGGTGGAGCTTCCCATTACGATAATATGGTTATTTCCTGCCTCTTTAACAATCATTTTCACCGGATCTCCCACTCGAAATATGTTCTGATACTGAATTCCCGATCGACTCATAAATTTCCCGGCTCTTTTTGCAGCATTTTTGTATCCTTCACCGAAATGCTCCCGTTTACTAACGGTAAGGATATCAACCCCGATTTCATATGAATGGGCAACCCTTGCGCCAAATTTTACTGCACGATGGGTCCCTCTAGAATCATCAACCGCTAATAGAATTCGATATGATTGATTTAAATCAATTTGATTTACAACAAAGATGGAACTGTCTATAAATTGAATTAAATCATGAGCCATGCGTCGCTTTCTGCTGCCACCAATAATGGTTACATCATACTCTCCTGCATTGACTTCATCACGAAGTTCGGAGATAATATCTCCATTTCTTAAAATCAGATTGACATTTTTACAGAAAGTCCCTTTCAAATATACATTTGCCCGGTTGGCACTGGTTTTGACCAGAGTATTTTTTGGGAAACCAGCTTCAATGGATTGAAGTTTGATGTACGAATGATCCGCCAGGTAATGAAAAGCCCATTCCAGGACATCCATCCCCGGTCTGTCAAACTCCCAGGATTCCATGCGGTCATGGGCCAGACTAACCACTTTTGAACTAAATTCACTAATCTTTTCACCGACATCTACAATGGTGGTGGATGCATTAAAAGCTTGGGCTATTTTCATCCCGACCTGAAGGGTCGGCTTCGAATATTCTTTGCTGCTGATAGCGATTAATATCTTCATTACAGTCCTATATTAATACCATTTTACTTGAAAAGCAGCCAATAAGTATTGGAGTATAGTATTAAGAGTAAAATGGACATTAGTCCTACTTTCCATCCGATTTTTAAAAAATCTTTAGCACGCACT
>CAYXMX010000099.1:0-2745 GCA_964466265.1 uncultured bacterium
TGTGGAAGCGGGTCACATCTGTCCAAGACGATTGTTGAAAATGGATATTTCTCAATTTTAATACCCCTTTGTATTTCCCCTGTTACAGGGGATCATCTCTAACATAAATCATAGCATCATGTCTACCGGCGTTATCGCTTTTTATCCAAACAGAAAGCGTAAGTTCGGAATAATCGTTTATTGAAATTCCAGTAGCTATATATCCGTTGCTACCATTAAAAGTTGCAGAACTATATGTATTCCCAAATCTATCAGAAGATGTAAAATCTACACCACCATTTACCGAGCCATTGTTCCCATTTCCGCTTTTATCATTAGCATTACTATTGAAGGGGTAGTAGGCCACCAGGCCATTGGGATTTGTGGAACCAGCATAACCTATTTTAAATGGAACACTATTTTCTGTTCCAGCATACCACATTTTATATCCAGTACTATCATGAATTACATTACCATCTGCCACATGTTGACTATCCCATTCACCTGTACCTCCTATGGGAAGAACTGGATTCCCGGCATATTTTGTCCAATTAATACCATCAGTTGAAGTTGCATAGCCAATTTGCCAATGAAATGGGTGTTCTGCTGAGTACCACATTTTATAAATACCTTCTTCGTAAATAACATTACCGCTGATAACGCCATTGTCATCCCAGCTCCCTGATGTTCCAGATACTAACACAGGATTCCCGGCATATTTCACCCAATTTGTTTGAGTGAATAGAAAATTGGATACCAATAAGAACGAAATAATAGTGAAAATGAAAGAAGTATTTTTAGTGGTAGTTTTGGCGAGTGACATTATTTTTCTCCCGGTTATTGATGATAATGTGGCTTGTTATTATTCATTACAGGGAATCGGGAATTTTGCAGAATAAATTAGGCATCGGTGAACCTTCTGCCGGTTGGCGGATTAGGTTTTGTTTGATTAACTCATATTAATTTGGAATAATGACTTTTGAAAATATTAAAGCATTCCTAAATTGTACTAACAATTGTGGATACATTACTATGAAATTCATATCTGTCAGAGAATTCAGTCATTCACCTTCAAGATATATCAACTTATCTTCTACCGGTGACGATGTAGTCATTACAAAAAACGGTCGTCCGGTTGCGTTACTTTCAGAATTTTCTGAAGATGACGTTGAAGATTTTATTTTGGCAAAACACCTGGACCTGGAAAAAGAATTTTCCGATACTTTGCAAGAATTAAAAGACGATAATACAGTTACATTAGATTCTCTTTTACAAAATTCTTAGCCTATGTCTCCTAAATCTCTTTCTGTCGAATTCTCGACTAAAGCGGTGAAGGACCTCAAAAGTATTTCTTCCAAAGATCAGGCAATAATCCTGAATAAAACAAAGCTTCTATATGAAAGACCATTTACATGGAAAAATACTATTAAAAAGATTAGAGGAATGAGATTTCCTTGTTACCGATTAAGGGTTGATGGAAAAAATGATTCTTACCGTCTCTTTTACGGTATTGCAGATAAAAGTGTTTTAATCATCAGAATTGTTTCGAAAAAGAAAGCCGATCGAATCATCAAAGCAATGCGTTAAAAAAACTTTAAGAGCTCAGGGTGAACCTTCCGCCGATTGTCGGACGAGATCGAGGTTTTCTTAATAGTGCTAAATCACATTATAATGACTTTTATATTCATTATGGTAACCTCGAAGGTTTTTTCAAGGTCTGCAAATATCGCTTATTTATTGTTTTTTTATTGGTCCATTTAATACCATCCCAATAGTCTACCGAACGAAAATAATTGATTAATTCAGGATCGTTATAAGGCAACATTTTTCTTTCCGGAAATGTTTTGGCATACAGTCGATAGTCATTATCGGCAACATCATCGTAAATACGGTATTCCATCGTCCGGTTCTTTTCATAGGCGTCAAGCCCGGCCTTTGCCAATAATGCCATCCCGGCTCCTAAAGAATTGCCCCGGAGGAGGGATACCGGTTGATCGATGGAATATTCCAGTTTTAGGTATTGATCCTTTTGAAACCCATAATTTTGTTTCATAACCCGGCAGATCTGTTTCACCTGATCGGCAAGGATGTCCTTTTCGTCAACAATATGACTGGAAATTCTCACCAAATCCGTCCCGTAACGAGTTGAAATGGATTATCCATTAAACTCAACTTGGCAATAACGCCGCCTTTATACTTATCATGATTAACTACGAATAATGCATTCATAGAGGTGTTGGAGGACCGGACACTGTTGAGAATGTGATGTTCTTTTGTGAGAACTGAAAATAAATCCGAGTCAAAATGCGCTTCAGTTTGTTGAAGAAAGTCAGAAATGCTACTGTAGAATTCTGCTTCACCTTTGGTTTGTTAGAGGTGGACCCCATAGTCTGAGCAGTCTTTTTACTATTTAAGTTGTAAAATTCTGCAGGGTTTTTCATTAAGCAGCCAATTCCTATAAATCCATTAACAGCCCCATTGTAGAAGGTCAGACAGAACTAGAATAAAAAAATATAATTTTATCTATTATACTTCTTTGTTTCAGAATAGGTTTTGGTTTTTTTATTGCATCAAAGTTAGATGAATAAATTCTTGTCCCCGTTTGTATCCCGCTTTATTACACAATATCTGATATAAAGGTCTGTTATCATTTAGACAAAATGATGGCTTCACAACTGGAAGGTGTAAGATTGATAATACTCGTCGTGAAGCCATGAGTACCCGGGGCCGGACTCGAACCGGCACGGTATTGCTACCAATGGATTT
>CAYXMX010000100.1:0-2580 GCA_964466265.1 uncultured bacterium
TTTAGATGAAGAAAAATCTCAAATATCCCATGGTGAAACAGTGAGAGAAACAGCCAATATGATTTCTTTCATGACCGATGTGATCGGCATCCGGGATGATATGTATCTGGGAGAAGGACATTTATATATGCAGGAAGTGGCGGAATCTGTGCAAAAGGGATATGAAGAAGGAACACTCCACCAGCGCCCTGCTTTGGTAAACCTCCAATGCGATATGGATCATCCAACACAAAGTATGTCTGACCTTGCCATGCTGAAACAGACATTTGGCTCTCTGGAAAATTTGAAGGGAAAGAAAATCGCCATGACCTGGGCATATTCTCCCAGTTATGGAAAACCCCTGTCCGTGCCACAAGGCATTATTGGACTTATGACACGATTTGGAATGGATGTGAGCCTTGCTCACCCGGAAGAGTACGGACTTATCCCCGATGTGGTTGATCTTGCAGGAAAACAGGCTGAAGCTTCCGGCGGCACTTTTACAGTCATGAATGACATGAATGATGCATTTCATAATGCAGATATTGTTTACCCGAAATCCTGGGCACCTTTTCAGGTGATGGAAAAAAGAACTAATCTGTTGAAAGCGGGGGATCACAATGGTTTGAAAATGCTGGAAAATGAAGCGTTATCAACGAACGCTCGTTTTACTGACTGGGAATGCGATGAAGAAAAAATGTCTATGACTAAAAATGGAAAAGCGCTTTATATGCATTGCCTGCCGGCAGATATCAGTGACGTCAGTTGTGAAAAGGGAGAAGTCAGTCGGTCTGTCTTTGAACGGTATCGAAAAGATACCTATCTTGAAGCCAGCTTTAAACCTTTTGTAATTGCTTCCATGATGTTCCTGGGAAGATTGGATAATCCTATTGAAAAATTGGATCAATTGCTTTCTAACCTAAAAAACCGGTTTTAAAAACATGTATAGTCTAGCTACCAACCGAAACCGCCAATATTTAACAATAGTCAATATTACTATTCAACCTGTTGCCACAATTAATCCTTATACCTTGAAAGTATAGTATGATAAATGGAAAACAACTGGTGGTTATTGCTCTGGGTGGGAATGCCATCAAACAAGCAAGAGAGGAAGGGACCTCTGAAGATCAGTTTAGGAATATTGCCAAGACCTGTGATCAACTTGTTCAAATGAATAAGGCAGGGTATCTGATGATACTCACACACGGGAACGGTCCTCAGGCGGGAAATTTATTAATTCAGCAGGAAGAAGGGAGTGATCTCGTTCCCTCGATGCCCCTGGATGTGGTAGATGCCATGACCCAAGGTGAAATTGGTTATATGTTTCAAAACCAACTTCAAAATGCTTTTCACAGAGATGGAAGGGACATTCCCATTGCGACTGTCATTACCCAAATGATTGTGGATGAACATGATCCTCATTTCAAGAATCCATCTAAACCTGTTGGCCCTTTTTACTCAAAAGAGGAAGCAATAATATTGCAAAAAACGAAAGGTTATGTGGTAAAGGAAGTGAGTCCGGGCAATCTAAAGAGTTGGCGCCGGGTAGTCCCTTCACCTGACCCGGTGAATCTAGTGGAAGCAGAAGCAATCAAGGTTCTCCTGAATCATCGAGTCATTGTTATTACTTCCGGGGGAGGTGGTATCCCGGTTATTAAACAAAAAAATGGAGAATTATCCGGTATTGAAGCGGTGGTGGATAAAGATAAAGCAGGACAACGATTGGCCGAAATTGTCAAGGGAGACATATTTCTTGTGCTGACAGACGTTGATCAGATTTACCTGTATTTTGGAACTCCCCAACAAAGCCCCTTGGGAAAAATCAGTGTATCTGAAGCAAAAAAATACCTGGAGGATGGTCAGTTTCCCGCCGGCAGTATGGCACCAAAAGTAGAAGCCTGCGTCGCATTTATAGAAAATGGGGGAAAGCGATCCATTATTTCCTCAGTAGAAAAAATGATGGATGCACTGAGTGGTAATGCAGGTACTGAAATTGTTTCAGATCAATAGCAAGAATAAAAGGATTTAATATGTCATCGAAAGAAAAAATATTAGAAAATGCCGTCCGCCTTTGCCGGGAAAGGAACATTCTGATTCCAACCTATGAACAAATGCGTCATCCGGAGAAAATTCCAGAAAAGATTCAAATGGAACTAACCCGAATTGGGCTGTGGGATGTGAATCCCCGAAATTTATTTCGGATTACATGGAAAAATGAACCTGTTGATACCGGGGGAGGATTCGGCGATGTGAATTATATGGAAATACCGAAAGAACTCTCAGGGGTGAATGCACGTATTTTTATTCTTCTTGGAAAATATTTTCCAACCGGTGCCCATAAGGTAGGCGCCACATTTGGCCCCTTAGTCCAGCGGCTCATTACAGGAGAATTTGATCCCACTCGTCAAAAAGCGCTCTGGCCATCTACCGGGAATTATTGTCGTGGTGGATCATTTAACTCCGCTTTACTCGGTTGTCCTTCCGTTTCCGTTTTGCCTGAAGAAATGAGTCAGGAAAGGTTTGATTGGCTTGAGAAAATTGGTTCTGAAGTTCATCGGACCCCCGGGAGCGAAAGCAATGTGAAGGAAATTTACGATAAAA
>CAYXMX010000101.1:0-2575 GCA_964466265.1 uncultured bacterium
ACAATATTATCCATTTGGATGTTGCTGTTTCTTTTTAGCTGCGGTACTCCTTTATCCACAATAAATAATCTACCCATCACCCATCCAAAAAATCCCATTATCATTATTCCGGGGATGATGGGCTCTCAATTGGTGGATTCAAAAAATGGTAATGTCATCTGGGGAAAAGTAGTGGATCTGAAGGCAGTGGATCCCCACGAGGCATTAATCCATCCTGATGTGGATGGCTTGGAATTACCGATTGATCAAGTCCCTATTTCAAATAATAGAGACGGGTTGGTACCTACCAATATTCTGACAACCTATGAAATGATTAATCGAATAGCAGAAGTAGAAGTATATCAAGGATTGATTCGGCGTTTTTCTCAATGTGGGTTAGAAAAGGGAGATATTTATCAATGTACCGCCCGGGATAATCTCTATTTGTTCAGTTATGACTGGCGCAGGGATATTGTCGAAACGGCTAAATTATTGGGTGAAAGAATCAAGGATATTCAAAAAGCATCCGACGATCCAAATCAACAGGTCTCTTTCATTGCCCATAGTATGGGTGGATTGGTGGCCATTTATTATTTAATGTACGGAGAAAAAGATGTGCTGACTGGTATATCTGGTCCAAATGATATTCCGCCACCTGACTATGCAGGGGCAAAAAATGTGAATAAAGTATTTTTCCTGGGAGTACCGTTTGAAGGAATTCCTTACGCCTTTAAAACGCTTCATGAAGGTGAATATATGGGCCCCTTTGTTTATGCATCGCAATGGGCCACCTTTACCATGCCTGCACTCTATGAGATGCTCCCATTAAATACAAATTCCATGTTTGTCGATCAGAATAATGAGCCGATGGATATTGACTATTTTAATGCGGACAATTGGTCTAAATATGGGTTCAGCATTTTTAGCGATGTCGAATGGACTGAGTTTGAAACAGAATGTAAACTTGTCTTCCCGGATGATGGAGAAAATCTCTCTCACCAAAGGTGGTTTGAATTTAAAAATTTTATACAATCTAGCTTATCCAGGGGAAAATTATTTCAACATGCTGTTCAGAAGATGAATTGGGACAGTGTAAATACAAAAAATATTGTATTTTCTGGCAACTGTTATCAAACGATTAACCGATTTGAAATTATAGATCAAGATGATCAGAAACCGTTGGTCAGGGGTGTGAAAAGCAGAACATTTTCGGAAAAATATTATCAAACGGGCAAAGGAGATAATACGGTTCTCCTGGAGTCTCAACTTAAAACAAGCACTCATGCTGATGCGGTGTTTTTCGGGTGTTATAAACATCGGCAAATGCCAAATGACATAGAAATACAAAATGCAATACTTAAACAGTTATAGGATGTAAAAAGATGAAAATACTTACTTTTATTTCTCTTATTCTGTCCATGTCATTTGCTCAAGACCAATTGAGAGATGACTTTGATCATTTGAAAAATTGGAAACCATTGACCTTCAAGAAAATTGAAAAACATACCCTATATTCAATTGTAAACGATTCTCCGGAAGAATCAGTGCTGATGGCAGAGTCAGAAGGCTCTGCTTCGGGAATTATTTGGAAAGAAACTTTTAATGTAAATGAATCGCCGGATCTTCGGTGGAGATGGAAGATATCGAACGTATACACCAAAGGAAACGCAAAAGAAAAATCGGGAGATGATTATCCAATCCGTATTTATGTCATGTTTGAATATGATCCGGAAACGGCTGGATTCTGGGAGTCTGCTCTTTATGAGTCAGTGAAATTAATTTATGGGGAATATCCTCCCCACAGTAGCTTGAACTATATATGGGCAAATAAAAACTTTGAAGAAGATATTATTCCGAACCCCTTTACGGATAAGGCACAAATGATTTTACTTGAACACGGAACTAGATACGTGGGAGAATGGAGAAATGAATCTGTCAATATTCTTGAAGATTACCGCAGAGCGTTTGGTGAAAGCCCGCCCAAAAGAGCCAGTCTAGCGATCATGAGCGATTCAGATAATACGGGTCAAAGTGCCCAGGCATGGATTGATTTTATTGAACTTACATCTCAATAAACATGGGTTGGCTTCTCTATAAATTCATTCACAAAAAATTGAACGAAGAATCAGGAATTAACCTACAAATAGTCCAAGACGATTGATCGCTATTCCTGATCATTACAAAGGAAATAAAATGATTAAAAAAATAATTTTGCTTGCCATAATGGTCGCAGTAATCGCCGCCTTCTTTATGTTCGACTTGGGGCAATACTTAAATTTTCAGTACCTCAAATCACAGCAGAATCAATTTGCGCAATACTATAATGAAAACAAGGTTTTTACTATTTCTGTTTATTCAGGGATATATATACTGGTTGCCATGTTATCTTTACCGGGAGCAACCATTATGACTCTTGCCGGAGGAGCAATATTTGGCCTCTTCATCGGAACCATCATTGTTTCAATTTCCAGTACCATCGGTGCCACTATGGCAATGATTAACTGCCGTTATTTATTCCGGAATGCCTTCCAGGAAAAACTGAAACCGATCATGAAAAAGGTAAATCATGGAGTTGAAAAAGACGGCGCCCTTTATT
>CAYXMX010000102.1:0-2532 GCA_964466265.1 uncultured bacterium
ATGAAGTCACTCTGGAAGAATGGATTACATTAGCAGAAGGAATGCAGATCAACGTCAGGAAGGATGGAAAATACCATATGTTTGAATTTGATCAGACAAAAGATGACGATCTCGATTTCGTAAAATGGAACAAGGAATTGGACACAGCTGAAGAATAAAAATAAATACTATTATTTGAAATTCCATCTATGTTATGCTGTTTTCATTAAAGCCATCTAATGAATGAACTATTAAAACGCATGGGGATTGGTGCCCTCATTGGAGTGGTCGCAGGAATGCTTATTTCCATGGGAACCAATATAGATGGGTTTTTCCTCAAGGAGTTATTAGACCGTTACGAATATCAGTCTTATGACGCTCGAATGCGTGCCAGCGTCGCCGGCGTAGAGGAAGCATCCATTGATACGGTGGTTATTATTGATATCGAACAACAATCCACCGCTCCCACCGACGAAGGGGGGCTGGGTCGTTTCTATAATTGGCCACAGGCCTATCACGGTCAACTCATTGATGTAGTGAGTTCAGGTGACCCGCTAGCCATCATCTTTGATATTATCTTCGATGAGGAAAATACTTTCAATTTTGACCTGGTAAATGCATTGAGCAATGACAGTGCTCCAAAAAATGAATATTTAGCAGAGGTCACCAATCAATTCCTGGCAAGCAATGATCCTACCCGTTTAGTTAATTCGACGTTAGAAAGCCAAAAAACCTACCACGCCCTGGTGTTTGAAGAAGAAGATACATTAAATTTTTTGTATAAAATGGACTCAGAACCGGAAAGGTATTTCCGCCCCGATCATTTATTGGAATTGCTCGAAGAACAGGTGAAACATTTGCCCAAAGCCGATCGCCTGGGGAATACATTTCCTGACCTTTTACAAGCATCAGTTGGGAACGGCAGCGCCAATTTCCCGCAAGATGATGATGGAATTATAAGACGAGCTCCCACAGCCATTTGGTTTGAAGGGCCTAATCATGTGTACCCATCATTAACCATGGCGGCCGCTATGGATATTCTCGGTGTCCCGAAAGATGGTTTAAACTATGACTTTGAAAAATTGATATTAACCATGCGGGATACCACCGGTAAAATTGTACGCGAAATACCCATTGATGAAAAAGGTCGTATGTATGTCAATTATTATGGATATTTCAAAACATTCTATTATTTGCCTTACATATACTGTATGGATCCTGAACTATTGGATCCATCCTATTGGAAAAATAAAGTAGCCATCGTAGGTACTTCTTTGCCAGGACTTATGGATTTGAGGAATACGCCGGTCCAGGAAACATTCTCCGGTGTGGAAATCCACGCCAATGTAATTCACAGTATATTACAAAATGAATTTGTATCCGTCACAAATGCACAAACGAATTTTTGGACTATAATTATTTTATGTGTGTTTTTAGGAACCATTGTAAGCATCCCGACCAAACCGTTATATACGATATTAGTTCCTGCGATTACAATTATTTCCTGGGTGGTTTTTACGTATAATGAATATCTCTCCGGATTAAAAATGTGGGAGATTGTACGCCCTACCATTTCTATGGGTGGAACGTATTTGGGTATATTTCTTTACAACTTCCTGGTTGTGGAAAAAGACAAGCGATTTTTGAAAAATACTTTTGGAACGTATATTTCACCGGAATTGATTGATCAAATGTACGAAAACAAGGAAGAACCTCAATTAGGAGGTGAGGAGGGATACCATACGGCATATTTCACGGACATCCAGAGCTTTTCCAGTTTTTCTGAAAAATTAACTGCGTCGGATTTAGTTGAACTTTTAAATGAATATTTAACAGAAATGACAGATACCCTTTTAGAGAATAAAGGGACTCTGGATAAATATATTGGTGATGCAATTGTGGCTTTTTACGGTGCACCTGCTCCTGTGGAAGAGCACGAATACTGGGCATGCTTAACAGCGGTTAAAATGCAGAAAAGGCTGGATGATCTGCGCATTAAATGGCAGAGTGAAGGGGACCGCTGGCCGGAGATCGTTCACCATATGCAAAACAGAATTGGGATCAATACGGGTCCCATGGTGACGGGGAATATGGGTTCTTCCATGCGCATGAATTATACTATGATGGGTGATACTGTCAATTTGGCTGCCAGATTGGAAGCATCAGCCAAACAATACGGTGTTTATATTCAAGTTGCAGAGGAAACATATCAAGCATGTAAAGATAAATTCATCTGGCGAGATCTGGACTATGTAATCGTCATGGGGAAAACAGAACCGGCCCAGGTGTTTGAACTCATTGCCGAATCGGGTAATATGCCCCCTTGCTACGATAAATTACTACCTGTTTATCACGAAGCAGTTGAACTCTATCGCAACCAGGATTGGGAAAAAGCAATGGAGGCATTTAAAGCATCTGATGAATTGGAAGATATGTTCCCAGGGCGCAAAACAAACCCCAGTCGTGTATATATTCCCCGGTGTGAACATTACCGCAATAATCCCCCGGGAGATGATTGGGATGGATCATGGGCGTTGACTAAAAAATAGCGAC
>CAYXMX010000103.1:0-2427 GCA_964466265.1 uncultured bacterium
CTATTTCAATGGTATCTCTTCGGGAGGAGACTATCACAGATATGGGAGCGACATCTATTGAAGACCTCACCGCAGCAGTTCCGAATGTATTTGCTTATGACAAACAATCTGAAAACGGGTTTACCATTCGAGGAATCACTGGTGGAGCCCGGAATCCTGGAATGGCCACTGCAGAGGGAGTTTACCTGGATGGAGTGGTCATGGGCAGACCTAACTTTATTTCCACAGATGTTATTGATATTCAAAGTGTGGAATTTCTTAGAGGTCCTCAGGGAACATTATTTGGTAGAAATACTGTTTCCGGCGCCATTAATCTAATATCAGTAAAACCGACCCCCATCAACGGGAGATCTCTTCTAGTTGAAAAAGGAGATTTCGGTTATTGGAAGCTGAAAGGATCTGAAAATGTAAAAGTAACAGACAGGATATACGCCAGATTATCCGGATATTTATTTAAAAATGATGGTTATTTGACCAATACGTTTAATCATAAAAGGGAAAAATATAAAAACAGTTATGGCGGTCGTTTTTCACTGAGGGCCTTGCCAACACCAAAATGGACATTTGATTTCAGCGCAGATGTATTAAAAGAAAACCTGACTCAATCTGGATTTTACGTGTCCGACTGGCGAATTTCCAGTGATACTGAACGATATAATAACCTGCCCTTGGATTCCATTTACTTTTCGATGGATTCCGTAGATATATCCAGCAATGATATCTATTCCTTTAATCATGATACAGCTGGTCATTCCAGTCGGGATCTAAAAGGAGTAACCATTAACTCTACCTATTTAATTAATGATCATTTGAATCTTGTTTCCATTATTTCTTACCGAAAATCTTCCGTGAAATGGTTTAATGATGAGGATGGAATTGGTCTGGATATTATGACGGGAAGGTGGAATAATTATGGAGAACAATCATCATTGGAATTTCGATTGGCTTCAAATACAAATTCCTCATTATCATGGTTATCAGGCATTTTTTACTATAATCTCTATGAATTTTTAATTGGCCCTGTTTACCCAAAACCACTCTTTATTCATTTATTAACAGGAATTCCTTTATTCTTGGCCGAAGTACAGTATGGTGATGCCAGTGTCAACCCTGAAGGAAGAGGCAATACCGTTAGCTTTGGAGCGTATGCTTCGGTTGATTATGATATTTCCGACAGACTTGCATTCACACTTGGTGCCCGTTACTCTTTTGATAGCAAGCATTTTAAATTTAAACAAAAAGGCCTTCCACAGTTTGGGTATATCAATTTACCGGCTGATTCCAACGGGAACTTTATCGAAGGATATTTTGATAGTACAAAAACATGGGACGCTTTTACGCCAACCTTTAATGTTAAATATGCTCTGACACCATTTATTAATTTATTCGGAACCATCTCGAAAGGGTATAAAAGTGGTGGCTTCAATACCGATTATGTATCCAGTTATGAATCGGTAGCCACGCCTTTTAAGCCGGAACATATCACCAATTATGAATTAGGTGTTAAAGCTGGAAACCAGGCAAACACCTATTTTATTAATACGGCCATCTTCCGGATGGAGTATGATAATATGCAGGTGAGTCAATTCCAGGACGTATTTGAAGGTTATATGATCAGCAATGCTGCCTCCTCTACTATTAACGGACTGGAACTTGATTTCTCGATTCGCTTATTGAATAATGCCCTGACATTCATCGGCGGGTATGGCAGGACAGAAGCTGTCTTTAATGATTTTCACGATGGATATTTTAATGGGGACTGGGACGAAGGTGAAACCTATACAGATGCCAATATGAATGGACAGTACGACCCTGGCGAAAATTTTGTTGACCAAGATAATAATTATTCCGGCCATCAAATCAGCCTATATCCGAAACAGTCCTGGAGTTTGATGGCTGATTTCCGTGTACCTGTGAATAGGAAACGGATGCTCGTGGCCCAGTTAAGAAGTGACTTTATTGACCAAAAACTGGCTCAATTGTCTACGGATAAGGATGCTAACCTTCTGCGGGATGATGCACGAGTGTTGGTCAATGGTCATATGGGGATCGAGGCAGAAAACTGGGGAATTTTTATCTGGGGAGATAACCTCTTAAATAAAGAATATATTGTAGAACAGGGGGTTAATTCTTATCTCGGGTTTATTGAACAAGTATGGGGCCAACCCCGACTGATGGGAATTAGGGCCACCTATAAACTATAAGTCAATATGACTGATTAATCATGAACCTAAATAGAAAGTAACCACATGGCATTAGGCGGATTAGATTATTTCATTATTATTCTTTACTTAATCGGGACTGTTTCATTCGGGATATATATCGGAAGAAGAATGAAATCCGGTCAGGATTATTTTCTTGCCGGTAGATCCCTGCCCTGGTGGGCGATTGGGATGTCTCTGGTAGTAACTGATATTGGTGCAGTGG
>CAYXMX010000104.1:0-2390 GCA_964466265.1 uncultured bacterium
TACCACTATCTCAATCTACTGTAAGTCAACATCTGAAGGAATTGAAGCGTGTAAAACTTATTAAAGGTGAGATAGAAGGTCCGCGTACATGTTATTGCTTGGATGAAACTGTTGTTGAAAAAACAAAAACAGCATTTACAAAGCTTTTTTCAACATTCACATGTTGTTAAAATAATTAAAGAACGCGCTTTTTCATCATGCTTGATGAATTAAGAATCCCTAATATTAAATAATCACAAAAAAGGAAGTACAAAATGAGAACTTCAGAAAATATCAAACAAATTGTACAAGATAAATATGCGGATATTGTAACCCAGGAGTCATCCTGTTGTGGTCCAAAAAGTAAATGCTGCGGTGAAACAGATTATTCCGCATTTAGCCTGGATTATAGTAAAATGGATGGTTATGTGGCAGAAGCCGATCTGAATCTGGGTTGCGGGATACCGACTGAATTTGCAAATATTAAAGCCGGAGATACTGTAGTCGATTTAGGTTCAGGTGCCGGAAACGACGTTTTTGTGGCCAGACAGATTACTGGGAAAAGCGGAATGGTTATTGGAATAGATATGACCCCGGAGATGATAGAAAGAGCAAACCTTAACAAAGCAAAACACGGCTATAAGAATGTTGAATTTAAACTGGGAGATATTGAAAATTTGCCGCTTGGTGATGAAATGAGTAATGTAGTTGTCAGTAATTGCGTTCTCAATCTGGTTCCGGATAAGGAGAAAGCCTTTAGCGAAATTTTCCGTATTTTAAAACCGGGAGCACATTTTTGTATTTCGGACATCGTGCTTAATGGGGAAATTCCGCAGGAGATACAAAAATCCGCTGAAATGTACGCTGGTTGTGTATCAGGAGCTCTCCAGGAAAATGAATATCTGGATATTATTAAGAAAGCTGGTTTCAATCGCATTGAAATTAAAAAATCCCGTGAGATTGTTTTACCAAAAGAACTGCTAAGATCCTATTTGGATGACAAACAGTTAGAAAAATATCGTCAAAGTGGGCTTGGGATTTACAGCATTACAGTTGTGGCTACGAAAGAATAATTATTTCTAGTTAATCAGTATTTTCCATTCCAAAAACTCAATTCATTCAAAAATTAGGGTACAACAAATACTAAATTTATTTACATTTCATTTGCGATAACCTCGATTTCCAAAATCCCCTCCACCCAACAACAAACAAATAACAAAAAACACTCATAAAAGGATTAGACATTTTTGAATATGCCATAAATTCCAACATGGTTTTACTTGCAGAAAAGGTGTAAAACAAAATTGAATATATACGAACTCGATTCACTGTAAAACCAGTAGTACATGAATCATGAAATAGAGATAAGAGCTCTACCTACGTCGGATAGGGTATTTTTCGCGTCAATTGAATCCTTCCATTTTTTGGTTCTCATCTGTTGTGAGTTAAAGTAATTTTCGGAATCTTTTAAACTAATATTTTTTATTAACCATTAACTTATTAGGAATTCAAATACATGACAAAAATAAATTATGGACCATTGAGTCAATTAATTGGAGTATGGAAAGGGGATAAAGGTCTTGATATGGCACCGGACCCAGAGGGATCTGAAGAGAATCCATATTATGAAACGATCACCTTTACAGCGATTGGAGATGTCACAAATGCTGAATCACAAGTACTGGCAGTCATCCATTACAGGCAAATTGTTCAACGAAAATCCAATAATAAAATCTTCCATGATGAAACGGGATATTGGCATTGGGATGAAAAGAATGGGGTTATTATGCAGTCTTTGACTATTCCCAGAGGTGTCTGCCTGCTGGCGGGCGGTTCTCATAATGGTGAAAAAGAATCAGACGGTACGACCATCCTGAATGTGTCTGCCAGTCTGAACGGAAAAGATTGGAAAATTATTCAATCACCATTCATGGAAAGTACTGCAAAAACAATGTCCTTTGAACATCGAATTCAAGTAGGCAATGGTCAATTATCTTATTCTGAATTGACTGTGATTGACATTTATGGAAAAGAATTTCAACATACAGATGAAAATGAATTGATACTTATTTCTGAATGAATAGTCAACATATGGTTATAATCATGATTGCCATTTCTCTTTTTGGTTTTTCAAATGTCCATATCTTATTAAATAATTCCTATCAAATAATTCTTATAGAGAATCCCATAGAAAGGTTTCGTTTGATACTCTAAATTCTTTCTATGAAATTTATCATAATTCTATCCACAATCGGTACTGAAACGGATGCTCAAACAATCGCTAATAAACTGATAACATCAGGAAAAGCAGCCTGTGTGAATATTATTCCCCATATGCAATCTGTTTATGTATGGCAGGGAAAGCAGTGTCATGAATTGGAATGTCTTCTGTTAATTAAAACGACAAAAGA
>CAYXMX010000105.1:0-2279 GCA_964466265.1 uncultured bacterium
CCTAAATTCATCGTAATGGGACCCAGTACAGCGACTGTTGCCGAACTGGATAATACATTGGCCATTAAGGTCGTAATTAGTACAATAATTGAATCGGTAACAAAGGGGAAAATATTCATGATTGATTCAAAATAATTGACCACATGATTGGCCATCCACAATGCGGCACCAGTTGATTTGATATTTGATCCCAGAGAAATAGTTGCACCGAAAAGAATAATCACCCCCCAATTCGTATTACGGCTTAAATCTTCCCATTTAACAAACCCGGCAATTAAGTAAAACAAGACACCTGCCAAGGCGATGGTTCCTAACCCCAGGGAATCACTGAGAAATACCCACCCGCAAAATACCAGAAAAAATATGAAAGCAGCCACCGTACTCCGGCCGGTTAATTCAGGTGATTTAGCGACCTGAACAATTAATTTCCTCACTCCCGTATCCAGGGTAGCATATTCGGAAGTAAAACTTTTCAATAACAACCAGCTCACGAGGGGAATCTGTATGAGCACCAAAGGATATAATCGAATGATCCAGCTCAAGTACGGTAAGGAAATACCGTACCCTTTTAAGTAGGAAATCATAATCACATTTCGCCCGCCTCCCGAAGGGGTACCAACCGATCCGATCAGCGCACCGTAGGCAATGGCGAATAATAAAACAGCACTTAATCCCCGGACTTTTTCTTTATCTTCCGATGTATATTTAATAAGAGTGAGCCCGATGGGAAGCATGAGCGCTGCCACGGTGTGACTGCCAATGAATGATGCCATTATCGCAGAAATTGCAGTGAATCCAAAAACAATATTCTTTGTTTTATGGCCAGTAAGGGTAATGATTCCCAATGCAATCCGTTTATCCCAGCCCTGTTGAATAATGGCTACTGCCAACATTAATGATCCCATAATAAAAAATACGGCATCATTCATGAAGGAATGTGAAATTTCCTCTGGGCCACCAATACCTAGGACCACTTCCATGACCAGAATATAAATGGCGATCGCCGGCAAAGAAATGGGTTCTGTAATAATCATCACCAGCGTCGTAACCACAATGAGGATGACACGGTATCCTTCAACGGACAGACCTTCCGGTGGAGAAAAAAAGAGGAGAACAGCTCCCAATATCATGGTGATTAGAAACCATTTCTTCTGGGTAGCCCAAAAAAGAAAATTGGTTAGAGACTGGTGCGAAAATCCCAACATGATGACAGGGAATTTAGGGTAAATATTGGAAGTGTTAATGTTTTTCTATAGATCAGCACATGGAAAGATACCCGGTCAATGGGAGCATTCACTCGGTATCCGCGAGCCATCTTCCAAAATAGCCCATTTCCAGATTGGAATCCTCTTTTTCAACTCAACGATAAACCAGGATAATGCATCGATTCCCTCTTGCCGATGTTTTGACCAAATCACCACGTGGAGGCTGGTTTCTCCCACGTTCACTTTTCCAACCCGATGTTTACAAAATAAATCATGAATCGGGAATTTGCCGACTGTTTCTTCCGCCAGCTGCTGAAGTTCTCTCAAAGCCATCCCTTCGTATTGTTCATACTCCAAAGCGGTAATTTTTCTACCATGTTCCGATGCTCTGACTCTGCCATTAAACACCAGTTCTGCCCCATCATTCCGGCGATGGTCGTCAACAGGATATAATATCAGTGGTCCGTTGATTATTTCAATTTTGACCATTATTCGTATTTTTTATCATGTTGAGTGATGGAATTACCCTCCCTGTACCGGTGGAATAAATGCCACTTCGTCTCCATCATTCAGCACCACTCCTTCAGGTATATATTTCATATTCAGGGCCAATCTCAAACTGATACCATCTAACAGACCATTTGCCTTTTCCCGAATCATTTTTTCCAATTCGACAGACGTCGTACCTCTTTTCAATTCCATAGCGAATTCATCTTTCCCTAAAGCATACTTCACTTGAGAAAAACATTTTAACTTAATTTTAATCATAGTTTAAATATTTGTGTTTGATGAGTTAAGCCATCGTAGATCAACAATTTACCGATTAAGCTGGGTTCAATACCGCAAATCCATTTTATGGCCTCCAAGGCCTGAATATGCCCGATAATCGCCGGGAGCATCCCTAAAACTCCCCCATCCGCACAGGTATCTCCACCGGATGAATGAGACGGGAACAACTCTTTGTACCCACCACAACCTTTTGCATTTAACACCGCCACCTGACCTTCCCATCGGTACAATCCGCCATAGATCATGGGAACATGGGTAGTCTTTGAAAACCGGTCAATCAATTGC
>CAYXMX010000106.1:0-2261 GCA_964466265.1 uncultured bacterium
ACGTTGATCTGCATTCCTTCTGCTAATGTAATCCATTCTTCCAGAGTGACTTCATATGGGCCGGACACCTGAGTCGGTGCTTTAAGTTCTGTCACTGGACCCAGGGTAAATTTGGGTTTGCCCGGCGCACCGCCCGGTGAAAAAGATTTACGCTTATCTTGTCGTTCATCAATAACATTTTTGGCCGCATTCACATCCACTTTCCCCTGGTACACCAATACTTCGCTTTCATCCTCGCCGGCCTTGGCTCTGTACTTGGTTCCCCGAATAGCCGCTACTGCCGTCGGAGTCCTTAACTGCACATTCTTCTTTTCTCCAAATGCAGCTCTGGCAGATACAAATACATTTCCTCGTTTCAGGTTTGCTTTAAAATTCTTGACCATGGGTTTAACATTTGCTTCATTTAATTCCAATTCGGAATTTTCCCCCAAACGAACTTTTCCGCCCCCCTGTAATGTAATTTCAGCCCTCGATTTTGCAGCCGTACGAATAATATCTCCTACAAATACAGGACGATTTGGCTTTACTTTATCCCAGGATTCACTTCCAGCGGTCTGGACTTCTACTTTTCCCAAGGGAAGGGAAATTTTACCAAACTGTTTTCCTGCCGAATAGGCGCTCGTTACGAAGGCAGCCATTAGCAAAATGGTAAGTACTATTATTCGAATTATTCTATTGTACATTAAAAAGCTCCTACAATAATTATGGGAAATTTCACTGAAAAATATAGGTTTTCAAAAGAAACTTACCACAAAATCAGTCAAATCACAGAAGAATTAATAACCATTCTCCCTATTAATATTCTGCCAACTGACGGAGACATAGCCATCTTCACTGTTTCACCGGTTACGACTCTACCACTCCGCCAATTTATTTCACCATTAGCATTTTCTTGGTATTCACATGGACCAGTTGTCCCTGTGTATTTTTAATGATAGTGCGATATAAATATAGACCAGATGGTAATGATCGATTGGCATTGTCCCTGCCATTCCAAGTGATTTGTCGATATCCAATTTCCATGAATTCATTTTGAATCAATGTTTTTACTTCTTCTCCACGAATATTAAAAATCGTCATTGTTACAATGGCATCATCCGCTAGTTGCAATCGGATAGCTGTTATTGGATTAAACGGATTGGGCGCATTTTGTCCCACGGCAAACCGGCTTGGCAACAACCCCAGTTCGTCGATAGATTTTGACACACGTTCTGGTAGCCCGATAATGACCTGAAAATAATGATTCTGTTCATTGCCTAATGAAATATATTTATAGGTTTCACCTGACCTCAAGTTGTACTGAAGTTTATTATCCAAGTCTACGAGGACTGCATCAAAATCATTCGGGATTGAGTTAACATCTAATGCTTTCAGTATGATTTGACCTGATAAATTCGATTTGACAGTCATGTCCCATCTATATTCAGCACTGCCTTCATGGCGGATATCTTTGCTGTAATTACCACTGTCTTTCCAATCATCGTGACGATAAGTTAATTGTACATATGGACCTATGACAGGTGGTTCATGGGCATCCAAGCCATCTCGTTCATCCAAGGCAAGGGGATGAGCACCTATTTTATTTTCAGAATCCTCATAGCCGAGAATAGATGCAGAAAGATTCATTGTCCATCCGCCGGTGGACAATTTTGGCAATACACTTTGGGGTAAATAAGTGAATTCAATCTGCGCATCAGCATCATAAGCATACAACCAGTATCCTTCTCCCGGTTCAAGACTTGGTGCCTCATAATAGCCACTTCCATCAAATCCCCAAAGCGTTGAATCAATACTGCCATCAAATATCATCTGCGCTGGAAAATCCAAAATGAATCCATAAGGATTACCTATCATATTCCAACCCAAATTCAAGGTTATTGTATATGGGTCTTCTTGGAGAGAGGTTACTTCGCCGCTACCACCAGTCAACACTCCGGCTTCACGGGAGATCACCCAAAATGCATTCCCGGGTGTAAAATTCCCAGTATTTTCATCATAAGCGTTTGTATTGTTATTATACCTGAATGAACGCCATTGTGCTGGGTCATAACTCCCCAGAGTATTTTCCAAGACGTTTTTTACATTAACAATATCCAAATCGCCTGGGAAAGAAACCATGACATATTGTTCATCCATTAACCCACTGAAGCCATAGGAATTGAAAAAAACTGGAATTTCTACCCACTCAGATGTGGATTCATATCCATTATTACTGATTGCATAAACTTGCACCATTAATCCTTCCATGGTTACTTCACCGG
>CAYXMX010000107.1:0-2163 GCA_964466265.1 uncultured bacterium
CCCTGTTTTTTGGAAAATATTGACGAATGAGACCGTTGGTGTTTTCATTAGTTCCCCTCTCATAGGAAGAATAAGCATGAGCAAAATAGAAATTACAATTTAGTGCCTGGGCTATATCTTCATGTTGCGCAAATTCCTTACCATTATCTGACGTGATTGTATAGACTTTATTGGTTAGAGTATTTAATAGTCGGGTAATAGCTTTAGCTGTTTTTTCTTTGGTACGATGGTCAACCTTATACAACAATGCTAATCCGGATTTTCTTTCCGTCAGAGATACTATGGCCTGTTTATGAGCTTTTCCAATAACTGTATCTGCTTCCCAATCTCCGATTCTACTACGGTCTTCAACAACGGCAGGACGCTGGTCAATACTGACCCGGTTTTTAAGGCTTCCACGTCGGTCATTGGATCCGTATCAGGATTTAATAACCACATTTCGTTTTCTTCCATCGCCGGTTCCAGCCAAGTTACTTCATCGGATCTGTCGCTTTGCTCGAATTTTTTCAGCATCTCCTGCGCCCTTTCGGTTGGCAGATGTGCCAAGGTCATAACGATTTCTTCCAATTCTTTACGGTTAGTATCCGGATCGAGGAGTAGATATTCCCATTTCTGGTAATCTTTATCCGTGTAGTCATCCAGGTTTTGTATGTCTTTATGTTCTGTCATTATTTGCTTCTTTTTTATGAATGTCTTTTCTTCAATGGTGATTGAAACCCAATCTTAGTTTTCTTTTCCGGCACAATGGGATTCATCAATTCTTTTATAGCTGTGAACACCACTTTGAAATTTCGGTCGTATTTTTTCTCCATTGTCTCGATTTTTTCTTTCAATTCTTTGTGGGTCGATAGCAGTTGTCGCATTTTAACAAATGCTCGCATGATCGCAATATTAACCTGTACTGCTCGAGGACTTCGTAATACAGATGATAGCATTGCAACGCCTTGTTCCGTAAATGCCATCGGTTTATATCTCAAACCCATTTTATCTGTATTGGAGGACACAAAATGTGACCTCCAATTCTCGAATTCCTTGTCAGTTAATTCAAACATGAAATCTTTTGGAAACCTATCAATGTTTCTACGAACAGCTTGTTTCAGGTGCTTTGTTTCTACTCCATACAGTTCTGCTAAATCGCGGTCAAGCAATACTTTTTCGCTGCGAATGATTATGATTTTCGATTGAATTATCTCAGCCGGCATTAATTGATTCATGGTATTATTTTTCCCGTTTTCAATGTCTTTTCGTGCCTAGTGGTTCTATACCCTCACCACCGTCCCAAAACCCCGTGCTGTTTGTTTCCCAATTCCCAGGTAATCGGGTATAATAAAATTTGTTTTAAACAAACCGGAGAAACAGAGCATTTTTTGGGTTTTGAAATTGCGCATGACCGATTTTAAATTAGTTTGAACCTGCAGATTCTCAAAATCCGGTATAAAATAATCAAATCCTTTGGATAGTGATTTTAAGTTTCTCCGCATAATATTCTCCAAAAATGGTCGCTTTTCTTTCCAGGATAATGATAAATATGTTTTATGATTTACCTGGTTTAGAGCCATCCAGGGTAAAACAAAATGATAATCAACCGGTTTTTCAATTTGACCAAATTCAACAGTATCCAATCGGACAGACTTTTCGTTTATTGAGATATTTTTACCTTCAATATCCAAATCGGAAATACCCATAAAGACCTTTTTCAAAACATCTACGCCGTCTCCAATTCCAACAATCATGGGTTCATCGTTAATTACTTTGAATTGGATACTTGGATAAGCATAGCGGAGTCGTTCATTTTCGATATGGTTGTGAATTAGATTATATTTTGGGAATTGCTCCGAGATAGCTCCCCGGAACTTGGGAATATCAAACGCTCTCAATTGAAGCCCTGAAAATTGGATCAACAATCTATAGTTCATTTTTCACTGAATATATAATATTCTACTAATAAAATCATGATCAATATCGGTAAGAGTAGAACAACTGTTGATTCAATCATTAATAAGATGAAGAGGAAACACGATTATGTCTCTCAACCAATTATGGATGGTTATGGGAATTTTAGGGTTGAGTGGAAATAATAAGTGTTACTATAAGTTGGAGGTAAAATTATGGGCATGTAAAGTTTTTTGTGTAAACGGCATTTCTCATTTCATTCCAAATGTG
>CAYXMX010000108.1:0-2150 GCA_964466265.1 uncultured bacterium
GGGCCCAAACCAATTCCTCCTCGAATTCCCGGATCATTCCTTTTAATTTCTGGATATTTTCCGGATTTTTCTGGCCATCATAGCACATATCGAGGAAAGATATAATTTCGGTAATTTTTTGTGCCAATTCTTTCCTGGAACGGAGTGAATGAATTTCCACCAGCGATCGAACGATCCGATGGCTCAATCCCCTTTTTTGACCCAATTCATTTCCCTCGGCAATTCGATCCAAATAATGATACACATCTTTATCTCGCTTGAGTCGATATCCTTTTTCAAAAAAATCAGGGAACCGGGTCATTTCAATTTTTCCTTTGGATAAAAAGGATGCTGTTTCCATCAATACACTCTTCAGATATTGATTGGTAACAGATGTAAACCCGGAAGTCAAATTTGCAAAGTAGTTTTGATTATTCGGAGAACGAACCAAATGAATAATGTGGGGTAAATATCCCAGTATCACATCATCATGATGAGGACCGGTATGTAAAAAGGTTTCACCATCCGGTACTTTTAGCGCTTTTTCCAATTTATCTCCGAAGGATTTCACCACAGTTGGAACAGTATTTTCATCCACATTTTCAATCAGTGAACCGACGGAATCAGCCTGAAAATCATCGATGGTTAGTCTGTGGCCAAATTTGTTCAGTTTCCGACATATATTAACGACCACTCGTTCCGTTTTTTCCTTTGTCCAGGGTTTATTTTTTAATTGGAATGCTTCCACATCATTTAATCGGCAGGCAGCTCCCCTGGTCAGATAAAACCGACTCTGAGTCAATACTTGCAAAGCGGTAGCAGGATATTGAATATTTTTATCCATCTCCAAAGATTTTTTTACAATCTCAGCCTTCGCTTCTCCTGCAGCGACAATAATGGCTGTGGCATTTTGATTAGCCGTAATTGTGGATAGGCCGATAGTGATCACCAGACGACTTTTTGCTACTTCGATCCCTCCCAGATCCGTGGAAGCAGTGGCCTGCGTTTCAAAATTCGTCTCCATAAGCCGGGTAGTTGAATGATGATCTGATCCCCGGACATTAAACGCAATATGACCATCAGGACCAATTCCACCAAGAAAAAAACCAATGCCTCCTTTTTCCCGGATTGCTGATTCATATTCTGTGCACCATTGGTCCACAAGGAAAATTGTCTCTTGTTGATTTTGTTCAATCTCTGATTTTGGCTCGCGATAACGAAGGGATAAATCCACTTTTTGGTCCGGAAATATTTCAAATAAAGATTGACCTTTTGTCCTCGGTATTTTATCACAATTCATAAATAAACCGTTCCGGGTATCCAGACCAAATCCGGATATATAAAACCGATGTACGTAGTTATAAAAACTATTATGTTGTTCAGGGTTAATGGGATAAAACTCGTCAATCTGCACAAACTGTAGCTGGGAGAAATCCGGTTTTTGATTTATTTCCAGCCCATTATCCTTCCGAATTTTTTCCAATTTTTTATCAGACCAATTCTCCAGAATATGCTTTGTCCATTTAATGAAAAATTCAGGTGTTTTTCCCGTAGGTAGGCTAATGACTCCTTCGGGGTTGGCTGTTACCCATTCCAAAAACCTTAAAGATGTCAATAAGCCCAACTTGGGGAAATTATTTACAACGATATAGGGGATCTTTGTCGTCTGTTGAAGATAATCAGATTGTCTTAAAAACTTTTTTTCTATGGTTGATTTGATCATTTGGCTTCAGATAATGGATGAAATGAATAGATCATAATTCCGTCAAAAATTGGCCCATTCTTCCGAAAGTAATAATTCATAAAATCCACTTTAACTGTTTCGCCGTATTCTGAGGATGCATGAACCAGGTTTTTTCGGTCAATAATCATGCCTTCGTGAGCGATCACTATCCCCATTTTGAAATATTCTTTTTTTACAAATGCCACGCCGCAAACTTCCGGGAGCTTTTCTAAGAGTTTCTCGTTGATTTCCTGATTCGGTATAAAATATACAGAAGTTTTTTTCTCCCAGTCCAAATCCAGAAATTCACTATTATCTTCTTTTTTATTCAGGACAATATCCACTGTTTCCAAGTGATCTCTATCTAATAAATTTTCGGTGATATTTACCGTGGATGGATTTTCCTGAATTCGGTCGGTGGTATAATGCCACCGTGATTTATAGGATG
>CAYXMX010000109.1:0-2129 GCA_964466265.1 uncultured bacterium
GGTAAGTGCCCCAATTTTTATTCTGAAGCTGAAGTTGTAGAGCAAGTTTATCCAGAATGAATTATTTTCAATTAACCGATACAGTCGTTCATACTTCAAAAAAACCGTACAAAGGTTCAAAACCATTAAAAGGTTTAACAGTAATGGATCTCGGAAACCGAAAATATCAGGAAGTGTGGGATATGCAAAAATCTTTTCAGAGCAAACGAATTAAAGGCGAAATAGAAGATGTGCTCCTTATGGTGGAACATGAGCCGGTATATACGCTTGGAAAAAATGCTGATGAAAATCATTTGCTTCAAAATTACCCAGAAGATGCAGACGTATTCCGTATTGAGCGTGGTGGGGATATTACTTTTCACGGTCCCGGACAGTTGGTGGTTTATCCAATTATGGATTTAAATAACTACCAGTTGAGTATTGGTTGGTATATGAGATCATTGGAAGAAGTGATGATCCAAACATTGGAAGCATTCCATATTATCGGAAAACGAAAAGAGGGATTGACAGGAGTGTGGGTTGGAGATGAAAAGATTGGTGCCTTAGGCGTTCGTGTTTCAAGGTGGGTGACCATGCATGGATTTGCATTAAACGTCAATACAGATCTCATGTATTTTGATGGAATTATTCCCTGTGGAATTTTTGAATACGGGGTCACATCAATGGAAAAGCGGTTGAGAAATAGAATCGAAATGGACAGAGTAAAATCCATATTGACTCATTGTTTTAAAACAGTATTTAATATTGAAAAATTGAATGAGGTAAAGGAATGGCCAGACTTCATGGATTCATGAAAAAAGAATTGTTGGGTGTATACCGCAATATGGTTACTGCCCGACGATTGGATGAAAAAATGCTTATTATGCTTAAGCAGGGGAAAAGCTTTTTCCATATTGGAACATCGGGCCATGAGGCAGCCCAATTGGCCGCCGCATCTGTTTTACATCCGGGAAAGGATTGGGCATATCCCTATTATCGGGACGGTGCTTTATGTTTGGGGTTGGGCATGACTTCAAAGGAGCAGCTATTGTGTTTTCTGGCCCGGAAAGATGATCCCAATTCCGGAGGTCGCCAAATGCCACAACATTATGGCCATAAAGAATTAAGGATAGTGAGCCAGTCCAGTCCTACCGGAACCCAGTTTTTGCAGGCAGTGGGAACGGCCATTAGCCGTCAATGGGAAAAGACAAAGGAAATTGTTTATGTCTCCTGCGGAGAAGGAACGACCAGTCAGGGTGATTTTCATGAAGCTTTAAACTGGTCGAGCCGGGTAAAGGCTCCAGTCATTTTTCATGTGGAAGATAATGATTATGCTATCAGTGTCCACATTTCAGAGCAGACTTCCGGCGAATCCGTCTATTCCGTTGTTTCGGGATATGCCAATCTGGCCAGGTTCAACGTGGACGGTACAGATTTTTTTGAAACAAATTTAGCGTTTAAAAAAGCGGCCGATCGTGCCAGGAAAGGAAAAGGTCCATCGGTTATCGTCAGTCATGTGGTTCGCTTACTCCCCCATTCTTCATCAGATGATCAACGGAAATACCGTTCAGAAAAAGAATTAAGTAAAGATAAAAGCAAGGATCCGATCATTCGTTTTGAGCATGCATGTATGGAAGCCAATATCATTAATGAGAAAGAGTTTGAGAAGATTAAAAATGAAATATTTGGAACAATTGATCTGGAAGCTGAATGGGCTGAGGGAGAACCTCCCCCGGAAACTGAAACAGCGATGGACAACCTTTATTCTCATCCTTTGTTGACTCATGAACCGGAGATGAAACCGATTAAAGAAAAGATTGTTATGGTGGATGCCATTAATCATGCATTGGCAGAGGAGATGAATGTCAACGAAAAAATGGTTATTTTTGGCGAAGATGTTGCAGACCCGAAAGGGGGAGTATTTACGGCCACCAAGAGCCTAACAGAGTTATTTGGCCATGAACGGGTTTTTAATTCTCCTCTGGCAGAATCTTCCATTATTGGAACGGCCATTGGCATGGCAGTTGCCGGGTGGAAACCGGTGGTTGAAATCCAGTTTGGAGATTATATATGGACTGCCATGATGCAAATAAGGAATGAATTGGCCACCATGAGGTATCGATCAAATGGTGACTGGAAATGCCCGGTCG
>CAYXMX010000110.1:0-2087 GCA_964466265.1 uncultured bacterium
GGATGTCAAAATCCACGTCACGCTGATGGTTCGTTATCTGACGACCAAATCGTAAGCGATACCCGGAATTCGGCCAGAGTGTATCTACCATCATTTTATATCCACCACCGTCTTCGATTCCATCAGTATATTCTTCATCAAGCGCACCCCCTTCATCCAGAAGATCCAATTTTAGCATCACATCGTTCTCAATTAATTTTAAGAGATCACTCATATCATCATTTTGGTTCCTACTATCTCCACATCCAACCCAAATCATGCTAATCGTGATCAATATTGGTAATATTTTTTTCATCATATTATTCCTTTTGGTATTATGATTAACGCCAGCGATTCATTTGATCACGGCGACTTTTGAATTCCTTGTGCTCTTTAATATTCCGTCTTGCCTCTTGTCGCATTTTATGTGGGACCAGTAATAATTTGGCCCTTTGCGTATTGGTGAGCGTTCCCTCCAAACTTTCCACAAAAGTGATTTGAGAATCTATTTTTTCCTGCTCCAGTTCCCTGAATTTCTTTAAGGCATCTTGAATATCCTGATCGGATATATCCTTTCCCTCTCTCAATGAATTTCGAATGGATTCCAGAGATTCTTTCCCTGCCTTCCTCAGTTCATCCATTTTTTCTCTTTGGGCTCTGAATTTTGGAAAGAATTTCTCTGCCTGCAGTTCGGTCAATTCCAGTTCTTCTGTTAATCTCCAAACACCCATGGTTTTCATGTTTTCTCTGTCACCTCTTTCCCAGTCATTTCTCGGTGGCTGGGCCATGACAAAGATCATGGGTACCAATAATGTAATCGCTGTGATGATGTTTCTCATAGCTTTATCTCCTCACTGTTAAATGCATCATTGTATTCGACTTCTTCAAAAAATTCCAATACATCCCAAAGATCGTCTTCCTCCAACATTTGGAGAGCAAGATCGGCAATATATATTTCGTAATCCGTTGAATCATGATCCTCGTATAGATAGTCATAGTCACTATAGGAATAATATTCTGTATACTGATCCATCAATAGTTGATTGTTTAATTGCCCCATAGTTAGCCAGCTAAATCCGATTAAAAATATGGCGGTGGCCAGGCTAGTTTGTATTCTCGCTCGCTTGATTGCCGACGCATACTGGACCGAATGCATTCGATGAATAAAGGCATTGGGGTCCGGCGACTCGCCATCGACCTGTAGAGCTGTCTTCAGTTTGGTTTCAAAGTTCGTATTCATTTTTCAACCATTCCCGAAGTTTATTGATTCCATGATGATAATTCACTTTGGCTGTACCTTCAGATATACC
This sequence comes from uncultured bacterium, assembly GCA_964466265.1. Lineage (GTDB taxonomy): Bacteria > Fidelibacterota > Marinisomatia > Marinisomatales > TCS55 > JADFRD01. The sequence continues at coordinate 1,290 of CAYXMX010000110.1, forward strand.
CAGAACCAATCCAATTTCTTTAAATGGCAGTTCCTGATTTAATCTCATTATTACTACGCTTTTTTGTTTTCCCGGTAATATGGATACATAATGCCAAATTTCCTTTTGAGAAATGGCTGTTTCATTATGGGAATAAGATGGTTCAGGGGATTGATCAAGGTGCAAATAATTCCGCCATTTATTTCGCGTAAGATATGAATTGGCTGTATTGACTTTTGTTCGGTACAAATACGTTGTGAATTCAGCTTTGAATCGAAATTTTTTAAGACTCTTGAATAATTTAATAAAAACAGACTGGGATAAATCTTCTGCTTCCATTTCGTCCCCCGTAATCCGGAGAAAAAACTGGTGGACAGAATCCAGGTGACGCTTAACCAGTTCGTCAAACGCTGACTGATTTCCCTGTTGAAATAATTTGATGATTTCATTGTCTGTTTTCATTCATTCACACCGTAAGACACCATTAACTGCCGAAAGGTTAAAAAATATTATTAATCTTTAATAAACAAAATTAATTAACCTCGCGGCGATTGAATAGAATGAAAGTAGAAAAAGCGTACATAGATCATATCGCCAGGGTGAAGACATTAATAGAGGAAACGTACCTCCTCCATTGGCTAATTTCCGGTATGCCAGACATCACGCCTAATACCACCCAGAGAAAAGCCATTGAGCATCCACCTTCTCCCGTCATGATTCTTGCAGGAGCCGGGACGGGAAAAACATTTACTCTGGAACACCGGATTGTCTATCTCATAAAGCATTTTAAGGCTAATCCTGAAAATATATTGACAATTA
>CAYXMX010000111.1:0-1930 GCA_964466265.1 uncultured bacterium
ATGAACATCACACTCGATCTTGCCCGAAGCGCCACCACCTGACGGTGTAAACATTAACTCACCCGTTTCGTAACGGGCGCTCGATTGGTCATACATGTACAATTTATAGTAATAATTATTTCCTTCTGTAATATCATTATCCCGCCAGTTGACTACATTGACATCTGTTTCCACGTAAACTGAGGGAGACGACTCGGTGACACCGGGATTATTTACTTGCCTGCGTAGTTCATATTTTTGAAAATCACCATCCGCATCAGGCCAGCGATTCCATTCCCAGTCAACATGATTGGATGAAAAACCCGTATACCAGAGGCCTATTTCACTACCTCCGCCCCAGGGATTGCTTCCATCCCAACTCCCTGATTCCTCAATAACACCAATATTGTTCTTGTAGAATCCATCGTCAATCAGTTCCGTCCCGCCGTCCTCGTTACAGTGCCACAATACAATTATGTTTGCATCCACATCTGCCGGGACGTATGGAGCGGTGGGGAGGACGAAAGATTGCCCATAATTTTCGCTTATTGTACGAATGCGAATCTCATCCACAGAAGCCGCTAAATCTGTCCCGAACCGTAACGGATTATCTGAATTGGCGATAGCAGGGCTTACATCAGATGGCTCTGTATAACTGGCTAACCCAGCTTCCCAAAAGAATTCAAGTCGATTGGTTACACTTAAATACTGGATGTAAATATGGTGCCAATTGCCGTCAAACGGATTCATTCCTCCTGCGATTAATTCTCCGAACTGGGTTCCGGGTGGTCCTCCTAAACTCAATATAAATTGTTGATTGGAATTATTCCATTTTAATTCCATATCATTACCGACCCCTGCAGGTTCCAACCGCTCAAAAAGGGTTTGATCCGTTCCCGGATTAGCATGAAACATGATCCAAAATTCAATGCTGAAATCTACTGCGCCACCTAAATCATTGGCTCCTGTTCCTTCAAATACCCGCACCGGGCTGCCCATTTCAAAATCGTAGGAATATTCATCGCTTGCTCCACCGCTCGCCAACTGTAAATCAATATTCTCTAATACGTTTGAATCAGAAAGATATAAATCACCGGTCGTATAATACGGTTCACCATCATCATACTGATTATTATCATTAAGATCAAAAGAAGATTCAACCCGGTAAGGTCCGCCTTCAGTTATGGCTGGATCTTCGAAGAAATAATTTATATCAAAAGGCGGTGTCTCGCCCCATTGTTGTTCTAATATACCACCACCCGGTAAATAGAGTATGATCTGAACCTGTCCAAAAGGGTGATCTTCGGTCAAAATAACTCTGCCGCCGATTCTTCCTCCTGTTCCCAAAAAGGCGCCTCCGTTTATCCAGTCCGTTATTAAATTTACCGTGGATGATGCCAATTCACCGGTTGGAGGCATTACACCTCCAAACACGCCGGAATCACTCATTTTATGATAAATAACAGAACTTTCTGCATTGTACGGAACCACCCGGGACCCCGGAGCATAACCGGTTGACGTAACATTATAAAGATTTCCGTAGCTGTTGCCAGAGGATAGATCAAGTAAGTGCTGATTATAATTGGTACTTCCTGTATTGTGGCAAGTGACACAATTTGTGTTAAAAATGGGTTGAATATCATTTTCGTAGTTAATTTGAGCAAAAGCAGCTGATAACAGGATCAATAAATAAATATACTTTTTCATCGTCCACCTCCAAAGAATAATCTCGGTGTAGGCGGCGGTGCGGGAGGGCCTGCCAAATCAACGACTGGAGAGGGTGTATCCTCACTTGACGACATGGCCACCACAGCTCCTGCACCGGCAAGTGCCAGTAATCCACCCCACAGCAGCCATTTTTTCCCTCTTTTGGACGAGGCAACTTTTGGTTTTTCTAATGGAATACCTGCTTTTAATTTCAATTCGTCCGGTGGATCAAAACCAGATAAAT
>CAYXMX010000112.1:0-1872 GCA_964466265.1 uncultured bacterium
ATCGCGTATTCCGATCACCGTCAATTAAAAAATATTGCTTAAAAGGCGGAAGTCCTGCCGTATGGGTTAATAAATTTTTGACTGTAGTTTTACTTTTCTGTTGAAAATATTTCGGCTGCTTTCCTATAAATTCCGGGAGGTAGGTAATGACTTTTTCGTCCAGGTCCAATTGACCTGATTCCAATAATTTCATTACTGCAGACGTGGTGGCAATGACTTTGGTAATGGAGGCCAGATCAAAAATATCGGATTTTTCCGTTTTATTCTTTTTTTCGTAAGTATGGTACCCGACCGATTCATGAAGAAAAATTTTTCCATCTTTCCCAGCGATTAAAACAGCACCTGGCCATGCTGAATCGGCAACCGCTTCCTGAAGATAGGTTTTGACTCTTTTTGTATTGATCCCAATTTCATAGGGCATCACATGCTGAATTACTTTTCCAAAAAGACTCTCTGGTTGATAGATGACCATTGGTGATTGTTTCAGGAATATTCCAAATCCCCTTTCAGCGATAGCGGGTATAGTAATTGGGAGTATTCCGGAAAAATCTTTTTTCCCCATCATAGTTTCAACCATGGCCTTTTGCATCAATTGACTCCCTTTCCAAGCACAGACATAAGCAGGTGTCTCAGGCAACCCCTGTATTAAATATGGATTCCCAAAACTAATCAAAAGGACTCTTTTGGATTTTCGGTTTAGCTCATGAATAAACTGCATTTGATGTTCAGGAAGAAATATTCTGTTTTTCCATGCGGAAGGACTGACAAATGTATTCAGAATAATTTTTGCATTTTCAGGTATATTTTCCAATATAGATTGATAATACAAAGTGCTGTCTGATTCATCCACCTGAAATGATCGGGCTTTTAATCCACTTTTTTTAATCCCTTTTGTCATGATCGATTCATCATGATTGTTGGGATAATCATAAATATCAATTAATATTAATTCTTCATCCTCTTCCATTTTCAATGGGAAAAATGCATTTTCATTTTTCACCAATGTAATTGATTTAGCGGCCATATTATTTGCCATCTCTTTAAATTGTTGATTTCCAAGAATTTTTCTGGTTTCGTCCAACCGGATAGTTCGTCGTTTATTTAGCCCGACTTTCTCTTTCATCTTTAAAATTTTTAAGGCAGCATTGTTGATCCGCTCTTCCAAAATGATTCCCCGTTTTACTGCATCTTCTACTGTGTCGATAGATTCTTTTACATGATAGTTCTGGAGGATAAAATCACATCCGGCATTAATGGCATAAATTAATGCAAACGGGTCGGAATAATTCCGTGTCACTCCTCCCATGGCCATTGAATCAGTCACAATGACACCTTTAAAACCCATTTTTTTTCGAAGGATTCTGGTGACCCAAAATGGGGATAAAGTGGCTGGCAGGTTAGCATTTGGCTGGAAATCAGGTGAATGAACGTGAGCCACCATGACTGCATCTACCCCTGTGTCAATCACCGTTTGAAATGGTTTTAATTCCAGGGACCATAGCCGGGCGGAATCACTGGGGATGGTGGCGAGACTGGTGTGGGAATCAGTCTCAGTGTCTCCATGTCCGGGAAAATGTTTTGCAGTAGCCAGCATACCATTGTCTTGAAGTCCTTTAATATATTCCACAGCAAAGGTACCGACAGAAGAAGGATCTTCCCCGAAAGACCGGGTATTGATTATGGGATTATTGGGATTATTATTGACATCTACCACCGGTGAAAAATTCCAGTGGATTCCCAAGGCCCTTCCTTCCAATGCTGATATTTTACCTGCTTCGTAAGCATATTTGGTGCTCCCGGTAGCAGCAATTGCCATGAGGGGCGGGAGATCTGTACCGGCAGGAAACCTCCGATGGAGTCCGTACTCAATAT
>CAYXMX010000113.1:0-1814 GCA_964466265.1 uncultured bacterium
AATATGGTTTGGCGATAAAATCATCAAAACCTGCATCAATAAATTTTTCTTTATCCCGTATCGTTGAATAAGCTGTGACGGCAATGGTTGGTGTGTGACAGTGTTTTTTTTGTTTTTTTACTTCTTGACAAAATTCAACACCGGATATACCTTCTCCCAAATTAATATCCACCAGCATGCAATCCACTCTTTGGTTTTTCAGTAATTCCAGAGCCTCCTCGCCTGAAACAGCTGCAATATTCTCATGCCCCAGTTTCTTTAATAGGTATTGAGCATAAACCGTATTGTGGGGGTTATCTTCGACAATTAAAAATTTCATATTGAACCCGGCTAAATATTAGCAGGTGATAAGACCAGGATTATTCCCATTTTGATAAAATGGGGAGGCCGGCGTCACGGCGCCGTTTCCATGGGTCCTATCCATGGGAAAACTAATGGTAAATATACTGCCTTTCCCTTTTTTACTCTCCACATCAATGGTGCCGCCCATTGAATTGACCAATCGGTATGCAATGGCTAATCCCAATCCAATACCTTCATAGGACCTGGAAATTCCTTCGTCTTCTTGTCTGAAGAGTGTAAAAAGATGTGGTTTAAAATCCTCCCGAATCCCAATTCCCGTATCTTTAATGGAAACAATATATCTGTTCTGTTTTATTTCTGAAGAAATTGAAATACCTCCCTGACGGGTAAATTTCACAGCATTTTCTAACAGGTTTCCAATTACTTTCTGAAACATCACCTTATCCATAACTACCATACAATCTGAAGATTGATAAGATTCCTTAATAGAAATATTCTTCATTTTTGCAGCAGCTTTCATATCTGCCGCCGTATCCTTTAGCAATTGGTCAGCCGGTAACGGTTCAACGCTTTGGGTCATGCTGTCAGCCTCCATTTCTGATATGATCATAATATCTTCCATGAGTTGGTTGAGGCGGTGACTACTGATAGAAATAGTATCCAGAAATTGCTTTTGATCCAGGGAAAGTTGATGTTCCAATTCTTCTGCCAACAGGTCTGTGAAACCCAGAATGGTATTTAAGGGCGTCCTGACTTCATGGGACATGGTACACAATAACGAACTTTTTAACCAGTCAGAAATGTCTGTCTGTTCCCGGGATGCCGGTTGTTGTTTATTATCAGTCAGATTATTTTCAATGGCCGGACTGGCAATATTTGCCAGATCCTCAAGGAGTTTCATATCCTTTTCACCAAATGAACTTTTTTCGAATCTCTTGGCTGTAATCACTCCCAGAACATTATTCATTCCATGAATAGGGACAGACATGATTGACTCAGGCTGAACCGTTACACCGGGAATGTGTTTACCATGGGGATGATTCGTCCTGCGATTAACCATTTCTCCATTTCCGGATAAAGCAACTCTGCTTGAAACAGTTTCACACATATTTTTCATTGATGACGGTTTGGGATCATTTCCATTTTCCATGACCGGTTTTAGCAAATTACTTTTTTTATCAAACAGAAAAAGTGTGACAGCGTTGGCATCCACCAAATCCTTGACAACCTCTGTACATTTATGAAGCATTTCTTTGAAGGTCGATGGCGATCCATTAACGATGTTATTATTGAGAATCTCCTCCAAATGTTTATCCCCATTTGAATGGGTTATTATTCCGGATTCTTCTTTATTAAATCCGTTGCGATGAATAGGGGAGACTGTCCTATTTTTCATTCTAATAACTCCAACTGGAAAGAGATTAGGTTGGGGAAATTGCCATTACCCGGTTGAATGGGTATTGGCGATTGGGATTGATTATTTTTAATTCCCATTACTTCATTAATACCAG
>CAYXMX010000114.1:0-1812 GCA_964466265.1 uncultured bacterium
TGGACCAATTCAATTCGCCATGGGTTCGCCCGGTCCATTGCCAGGTTTGTGCCCATGTGAAAGAAACCGCGGTTAGCAAAATAATAAATTTAAATATTTTCATTTTACGCTTTCCTTATTATGATTTTTCTTTTGGCTATAGACATTTAAGTGATGCCGGGGGAATCCCCCGGCTGAAGATTAAGTGGGTTTATTTAAAAAAGACTTCCTTGATAAAACCACCATTATTTTCATCGTCTGTTGCTACCAGAATCCCTTTTTCTTTGAGATCAAACGCTTCCACTTTATGGTGTTCAAATTTAAAGGTTGGCGTCTCATTTGAGTTCAAATGAAATGATATTTGCTTGTCGCTGATTTTAAATTGTCCGATCTGGTAAATCGCCGAAGAAAAAGGGCCATCGTCTCCTGGATCTGACGTAGCTGAAATCCAACAATCACCGGCTGCATCCAACTTTAAATCCGCAATATGGCGAACGTGTTCTGTAGGCCAGGGGATCGAAATTTCCAGAGAATCCAGTGGCTCAACCGCTCTCTTTGCCAGGTCCATCCATCCCCAATATAACTTTCCCGGGTACTGCGATTTTCCCCGGTGACCCCATACTGCCAGATTTTTTTTCCCAAAAGATTGAATATCAAACCCTTCCAGATTAGTGGGCCATTTAATCCCGGGAATTTGAATATAGCCGTTGTACGCCAATTTCATTTTTGCCTGATCAAAAATGAGCCAATGGCATTTCCCCTGACTTTCCATGGCGATCATATCCGTTAAACTTCCCGGAAGGGTGGTGAGTGCTTCCAGATCAAAGGGTAATTTTTCATTCGGCCATTCCAGTCTTTGATAGGTAACCTTTTCCTGATCTATCCGGACCATTCCAATCCGACCCTCATAATCCCGTTTATTATCATGAACCACCATCGTATGGTCACCCAGCAAGGTTAACCCACTCACTGACCGGGTACGGTCATGTCCAATGTTCAGCCAGTCTTCCTGTGCAGAGCTATTGGACATTAAACTAATAAGAAAAAAGAAAATCAGGTTTTTCATTCGCGCTTTCCGGATTGTTAGAAGATTAAAGTTACATTATCATCGCCGAAATTCATTGAGCTATTATTCCCATTTCATTGAGCAATGTAACGGTACGTTCATGGCTGGTGTAATGAATGGTCTTGAATCCCAGCTTTTCTGCCTGTTCAATATTAATGGCCATGTCATCAATAAAAAGGGATTCTCGGGGAACTCCATTGACTTCCTTCAGTGCTTTGAGATAAATTTCTTTGTCTGGTTTTCGGCAACCCAGCTCAAAAGAATAAAATGCTTTGTGAACTTCGTATTGGAAATGAAATCTTTTTTTCAATTCAAAATGAATATGACGGTGGTTGGTATTGGAGAGCAAATATAAACGATAGGATTGTTTTAATTCAGGAAGAAGTTGAGCTGTCTTAGTTTCATCTAAAATTAATTGATCCCATCCTGCCCAAAAATCTTCTTCTCTCATTTGCCTTGAACGAGGAAGGTTTTCCTGGATCGACCGGAAAAATTCATCATCCGAAAAATTTCCCGTCTCATACCACTCAAGGACTTCAGTGGAAAACCGATCTCTCAAATTTTCAACTGACAGACCGGTGCAGGCACTCCAGTATTGTAAAGATCTGAGACTATCAATATTTAACAATACACCGCCGATATCAAAAAAAATCTGTTTAATTAAACCATTTCTCACTTTTGTACTTTCATAATATAAAGCTCTTATACATCACCCTAAATCCCCCTTTATTAAGGGGGACTAAGGGGGTTATATCAAAAAATGAAAT
>CAYXMX010000115.1:0-1776 GCA_964466265.1 uncultured bacterium
TCGATGAAGAAGAATGTATTGGTTGTAACCTATGCAGTTTGGTTTGCCCGGTTCCTGGTTGTATTACCATGGAAGAAATTCCACACACAAAAGGGAAAGAATCCTGGAATGAGCGGGTGGCAAAAGGATTGGGATAAAACAATTTTATTGGAATGATCGCTGCCTATAAAGCTAATCAGTTGGCCATAATTCTTTAGTAAATAACTCCGGATGGTGTAATATGATATCATTTCGGTGAATAGGAACCTTTGATAAGTCATGTCCCGGTATCACCACAAGGTCGGAAACCATTTCAATCAATTTTCGAATCCGATTCCTCATTTCTGCCGCCCTTTCCGGATTTTTTGATATTCGTTGGACATCGTCCCCCTTCAACCAATCAAAATGTACTGCTTCATCTCCGGGTAATAATACAGGCCCTTCAGGCAGCCGGAGGATTAATCCCACGCTTCCCGTTAAATGGCCATTTCCCTCTATGAGAATCATAGTTCCGTCTCCCAGGAGATCAATTGTTTTTTCGAACGTAGCAAAAGGAGCTCCGGTTGAAAAATCAATCCGATGAAAGGAATGGTTTTCTTCAATCGATTGCATCAATTCCGGATCAAAGCCGTCCATTTTGGGCAAATCCTCCAAATCTGTATCACCACTAATGTAATAATCTGCATTTGAAAATCCATCTCCATTTCCCACATGATCAAAATGGAGATGAGAAAAAATCACCATTTTTACATCTTCCGGATGGAAACCAGACTGTTTCAATTGAGAAGGTAAATCATTTCCTGGAAGTGAACGGGTTTTAAAGAAGAATTTTGTAATCGGATGGAGTACCTTTTCAGCCTTTATGGCAATTTCTGAGGATAATCCGGTGTCAAACACAATCAATCCAAATGTTGGATGTTCAATGAGAAACGCCGGTGCCGGTCTCCAGGGGGCCGGGCTGCCCACCAACCATGGTGAAACCCGATTCATTCCCGTATTAAATACATGCAGTTTTATATTGGTGGAAGTATATGGTTTTTCCCAGTTAACTAATTGATTTTTTATTTCGATCCCCTGAATATTTTTTGGGAGATAACAACTTGTGAACAGCACCAGTATTAGGATGGTTAATAATGTTCTGGTTCCCAGTTTGGACTTTTGGTTTATTTTGTTCATTTTTTCTGCTCATTATTTTTTACGTTACAGAATGGTTCCCATTTCAACATGCTTATTCAGGATAATCTGATTTATCTACCGGATAAAAGGGCATTTCCATTGGACCTTCCTCATCGCTTAAAAGAGAATATGATAAAGAATCCTTCAATATATTTCTAATATCTTCATGACTGCCATCCAGGTGGATCATTCGATCTACCAAGCGGATACCATGGCTGTAATCGGCATACCAATTGACATGACCGGAATACAAAGGTTGGATAGGTTGTCCATTGAGTCTGTGCCACCCATAAATAACTACTTTGTCCTGATGGGTTAGGATTCGATTGGAAATAACCACATCCTTTTTGTGACCTGAAATTAATGTGCCCAATGGATGGGTACCGATAACCTGGTTTCGTTGATCATAGACAATGGTATGATGATTGGCAAAAACCGGAATGGTCACCATGGCAGCACTGGGAGGAATCGGTCGAGGTTCCAGCTTTAAACCTGCTTGCTGCCAAATAGCATTAACCATTTTCCGTGTCGGAAGCGACATGTGCAAAGAATCGGCTAATTCCTGGGCCAGAATTGGAGTCATTGGAATGAGAAAATAATCTTCATCAGACCCAATTGCCA
>CAYXMX010000116.1:0-1725 GCA_964466265.1 uncultured bacterium
CAAACTTTAATATTTGGATATCCCCAATTCATTTAAACCTCTAGATATGAAAATTTGATCCTTGCTAAATGTCATTTGTAAAATCTCACAGTTGATTATTAATTACTTCAGATAAATGTGATAATTCCTGAATCGTTGAATTACGGTTAAACGACACCCCAGAACTCAGGGAGAAATAGTGAAAAAACAGTCCAGATTTCAAGACGACCCAACAGCATATCAAATGAAAGTATCCATTTGGCAATTTCTGAAAACTGACCAAAATTATCAAAAGGACCAACTGCTCCAATTCCGGGACCAACATTACCGAGGGTCGCCGCCACAGCACTGAACGACGTACCGGGGCCATACCCTATCGCAGTCAGCATTGCACCTGAAATCACAAAAATAAAAATATATGCAAAAACAAAAATTTGGACTTTTTGAACCATATGAGGCTCAATCTTTCTTCCATTCAGGCGGAGGTATAACACTGCTTTATTATGCAATATTCTTCGAATCATGAGACGAATTTCTTTGAGAACAATTTCTATTCGCCATATTTTAATGGAACCGCTTGTGGATGCAGACATACCTCCAACAAACATCAGTAGTATTAACATAAAGATACTGAAATCCGGCCAGTTTTTAAAATCGGTTGTGGCGAAACCAGTAGTCGTAATTATGGAAATAACCTGGAAAATTGCATCTCGGAAATACGAAAGAAACGGGATGTCATGTTGATTAATTAGATAAAGGTTAAACGCAATTAGTATACTTGCTGAAAGTGAGATATAAATGAATATCTTGAAAGAAATGCTTTTGAAGTACATGAATTTTCCACGAAGTGCTTGGTAGTGTAGAATAAAACTGGTTGCGCCGGCAATCATGAAAACCATAATCACTATTTCTACATAAAGACTGTCAAAATATGCAATACTGGCGTTTTTTGTGGAAAAACCTCCACCTGCTATGGATCCAAAAGCGTGAGTCGCGGCGTCAAACCAACCCATAACAGGCATAAGGAGAAGGAATTCTATTAATGTAAACAATATGTAAACCTTCCAGTATGACTTTGCTACCATAGCAATTTGTGGAAATAGTTTATCTTCATTGACGGAAACAGGGGATTCTGAACTGAATAATTTGTAGTGACCTCGGAAAGATGGAAAAATAACAATGGCTAATACGACAATGCCCATTCCGCCTAACCAATGGGTTTCGGATCGCCAGAATAATACACTATGGGGAACTGATTCTATATCAGAAATAACAGTAGAACCGGTGGCAGTAAAACCAGAGAGGGATTCAAAAAAAGCATCTGTGAAGGAAGGTAAAACATGGTCAAGCAAGAATGGTAGCGCTCCGAAAAATGATGCACACAGCCATGTTACTACAACAATTACTATGGATTCTCTTACATTTAATTCCTTTATATCATGTTTTCGAAAGAAGGAAAAAGCGCTGACAATTAATAGTAAAACAATAGGGATTATAAAATGAATATGGACGACTTCATGAAAAGCGTAAGATAAAATAAGCGGTGGAATCATGGTCAGTGAAAGGAGTCCAATGATGCGACTTAAGGATTGAAAAATAAGGCGGTAATTCATTTTGCACACATTTTATTGATCAATAAGGAAGTCAAAATTATAGAATCCATATCATAACCCAAAAGTGTTGATTCATCATTGCAAAGTTTTAGTTTTTCATTTGAAATAAATGCAACGAAAATGTGGACCATGC
>CAYXMX010000117.1:0-1614 GCA_964466265.1 uncultured bacterium
TAAATGTATATAAATAATAATGAACAGTCTAATTGAATTGGGTTTTTGAATAATGGCCAATTTAGGCGCATCTCACTTCAAAATAATCGTTCTTTTGTATACTCCATCTTTTTTAAATAAAATGGGAAAAAAGTGAATAATCATCCATTCTGATATTCAATTCCTTAAATACCGAATCTTGGATTTACGATCGTACTGAAGATAGATCCAAATGAATATGATAATCCGATAGAACCCCAATAATTATATTGAGTTTCTAACTCTTTCCTTCGTAAGAAAACTTCTTCCAGATCTGCACCTTTTCTTGGTAATGATAACTGATTATGGATCCGGGATATACGGCCGTTTATATTAATTGAAAGACCTTTAACAATGTTTAAAGCAAGATTCCCCCATAACTCTAACTTGTTTTTTGAAATATCATAAAAATAGTGTGACCCGGATAATGTGCTGCTGATAGAACCCCATGGTTGTATTTGTTCCAGAGATACGGATAGAGATTCTTCTATCAATTTTTCTTTGTCTTTTAAATAGATTGTTTGCTCAAGATAATCATTATACTCGGGACCAACAATATATTCAATCCTTAATTGGTGTCTTGTTGATTCAGAATAAGGATATACATTGTATTCTATACCGGGTTTTAAAGAAAAATTATAATTAATATTACTATATGTAGATGTGTATGTGCGACCCCAGAGTCCAATGGACCAATGATCTGTCAGAGACTTAATAAGATAGGCATTTATACTCCCACTCCTTGAAATATTAGTATATGTCACATAATAATAATCAAAATTATCTTCGCTATAACTGCTGTTAAGAGATATTTTGAACTTCCAAGCCTCTGTTACTCTTTTTCCATTCATTGATGCCCATAAAGACGTTGAATTGGTAGTTTCTTGTCCATTTAAAAAACTATTCAGGTTGACGCTGTAAACCCACTTATTCCATTTATCTATTATTGCTTTTTCAACTGTTTCTTCCCGTTCTATATATGAAATGGAAAGGTTTTTACCTTCGGAAGTTTTCATCAAATAGCGCACAAGTCCCAGTTTCATTACTCGAACCAGTTCTTGTCGTATAATGTCCTCTGAATCATCAACTTGCACATTTACAGTCATTGTATCATCAATACCCTCGAAAAATTGTAATCCAATAAATGTCAGGGTCACTTCCCATCCGCCTCCACCTGTCTGTTGTTCGGAAATTAATATATGAATATTTGAATCCTGACGATTTCTGACATATTTTACATAAGGAATCTCAGTTTGGATATAATCCGTATCACAGTAACTACAATCAACAAAAATATTCAATTCCTTATCTATGACTTGTTCATTTGAAAGACTTGGGAAGAGCAATAGTAATGTAAAAATGAATTTGTATTGATAGTCTAGCATTTTGGTAACCCTGTATTTGACTGAAAAAGAACGATTAAAATAAATATTCAAATTGTTAATAAGATAATCGGGAAATAATTTTGTTTAAACAATGTTAGAGGCGTACCCCATAGTATGAGCAGTCTTTTTACTTTTTAAGGTGCAAAGTTCTGCTGTGTTTTTCATTAAGCAGCCAATTCCTTTATTGCCCTGCTGTTTAAATATACTTGTT
>CAYXMX010000118.1:0-1584 GCA_964466265.1 uncultured bacterium
ATTTGTTTCCATGAAGAATCAGAGTTCCTGACCAATAGGTGGTTCTTTCTCTTTATTTAAATAAAATATAATATTCGGAACCTTTTTTCTTTTTGACTATTTAACTATTTGAACATATATTCAAATAGTCAAAGGATAATCATTATGAATAAAACAATTTTTTCTACGGTGGGTGCAGCTGTTTTAGCCTCTCTTTGCTGTATTGGTCCAATCGTTATGATTGTACTCGGATCCACATCAATCGGTTATTTTTCAATTTTTGAACCCATTCGGCCTGTTTTTACTGTATTAGCAATTGGAATACTGATTTATGCCTATTTCAAACTTTTTAGAAAAGAAAAAGCCAGCTGCTGTGAAACAATCGATTCAAAAAAGCCATTAAGAAGGCAAAAATTCTTTTTAATGGGAATGACACCTGTGATTATTGCATTGATTGCATTCCCATATTTTGCAGAATCATTGCATGCCGGCGATTATCATGCACATAACGGATATCAATCAGAATGGGTCATTGAGGGAATGACTTGCAGTGGTTGTGCAATGGGTATGGAAGGTGCCTTATCGGCAGCAAAAGGAATGAATGGTTGCAATGTAAATTTTGAAAAAGGAAGCATGGTTTGTTTCACAGATAAGGATGAACTGTCCCTCGATGAAATTTCCAGTTTGGTTGAAGGGAATGGTTATAAGGCGATCCAAAAAACAAATCATGATGCCCTGAATTGAGGTGAACCTTGTCTGATTGCTGTACCATACCGTCAAATCAATTAGGTACTGCCGGAGTTTGCCCCGTATGCGGACAAAAGGGAAAACCGGTTGATTTAAATACAGTGAGAGCTCTAACCAGAAGAAATTTTCCAAATTATGGAGAATTGACTCAGGGGTTTATTTGTTTAAATCCCGAAGATAAAACTGTCTATTATTTTAATGATTTAAAAATTACGGTTAATCAGAAAGACGTTGTAACGAACGTCGGGTTTAAATCTCAATCTTATATTAAAACGGTCTGTTATTGTTTTCAGCACACAGCTGACAATATTATTGATGATTATATAAAAAATAATATCTCCAATATAGAAAATGATGTACGTCAAAAAGTAAAGGAAAAACGATGTTCATGTGAAGTGAGCAATCCAAAAGGAAAATGCTGTTTGGGAGATATTAGAAACGTTATAAAAGGAGTCCAAATCGATGGCTGATGGTATAAAACGGTCTTGTGTTAGGTCGTATGTAGATCATGATAAAATTCAACAATTGCAAATGGAGTTGGTTCTGAAAGATTATGAAGACCTGGGATCAGCATTATCCATTATGAGCAATCCGACCAGGCTAAAAATACTCGATTGTCTATCCAAAGCGGATGAACTTTGTGTCTGTGATCTTGCGGATATTTTGGATATGGAAGTGTCGGCAATTTCTCATCAATTGAGGCGATTAAAAGATCGCGGATTTATTAAAAACCGCCGGGATGGTTTAACCATTTATTACCGGTTGTCATTAGATGAAAAATGCAAAGATGCTTGTAGTTTTATAGAAACTTTAATTGAGGAAGACAAATTAAAGGTATAGAATTTATGAATAAAATAA
>CAYXMX010000119.1:0-1569 GCA_964466265.1 uncultured bacterium
GCCTTTGGACCAGTCCTTTTTATCATTTGATGAACTATTTCAGGGGATTAAACGGATGGCAGATTTTCTCCTGGCTTCTTTGGAGTCTGCTGATTCTTCATAAAAAAATAAATAGCTGGTTTCGACACTTGATGACCTTAATTCCATTAGTGGCTGGAATTTCATTCATTATGCAGGGAGGAGTGCTACTTTCGAGATCAGGCGATGTGCTGGAAACAAATGAAATCTATTTAGAATATGGCCATTTACTATTTAACTCTGGGTTAGCACTGCTGACTTGCGGGGTAATTCTCTTTATTATTTTCAAACGATTTCCCCAATGGATTCGGTTTCCTATCCATAATTAATTTTGTAGCCATTGTTCATCAAATGTAGCATGCACGATGGTCTGACCCCGGGCATGGTGGTAAGTATAGGTCAAATGGATGTTTCCATCAGATGTCTGAATCAGCGATGGATAAGAAAAACTTTCTGATGAATCATTGGATAACCCGATGTGTCGAGTCCAACTCCAGGTTTTACCTTCGTTATCAGATACGGAGACGGCCCAGCTGCTTCGATTATTTTCCGTATCGTTATATACCATCAGCCAATGGCCGTTTTGAAGAATAATGACTTCCAGACTGGAACCGGGATTTGGAATATCCGTATCGACAGCAAAAGACCAGGATTGGCCATTATCGATTGATTTACTCATCATGACCCGTTGGGGCGCGCTTCCACCGTCCCTTAAATAAGCGGTAATGGTTCCATTCTTTTTTACTGCCAGCGTAGGTTGAACAGGCCCAAACCCGTTAATGGGCGAGCTGGCTCGCCACGATGTGCCCGTATCGTCACTGATCGCCATCAGTGACACATTAAACCCATCTGAATACAGAGGGAGTAATATTCTGCCGGAAGAAAGAACAGTAGGATGAATTCGGGTCATCCAGCCCTTCTGGCGTTTTCCAGGGTCAGCGGCAGCCTTTGTAATGAGTCTTTCATATGGCAAGGCATACTGAGCCCAAACAGGATCCGTATAGTGATCTTCAAAGGCTTTTTTGATTAAATCAAAAAAAGAATCACCTGGCTTTAAAATGATGATATCCTGCCAGTCCCATTCAGGAGCACCTTTCCGATTGTAGCGGGTTGAAATTTTATACCGTAGTATTGAATTCTCCCATTGGTTCGCTACGACGGCAACCCAGAATAACATTAATTCATTTTTTTGATTAATAAACAAGACCGGATTGCAGTCTGGTAAGTCCGGTGTGTCCGCCATGGTAAAAACAGGTCCCCAATTATCAGATCCTTTTCTCAAACGGGAACCCTGGATTAGAACATCATTAGCCGTTCTTTCTCCAGACCCATAAAACCAGCAGGCAATTAAATCGCCGTCAAGTATCTCCACCAGACTGCTGGCGTGGACGTGTTTATCCTGAAATGGAAAAATTGGCGATTGATGAATAAATCCCTGGGAAAAAATGAATCCGGAAAGAAAAACAAAGAAGATCAACGGTTTACTCATTGAAGTTATTCCCGAATAAACCCATAATACAATCCCATATAATAAGGTAAAAGAAATACAGT